>LJTS01000069.1 GCA_001304425.1 Betaproteobacteria bacterium SG8_40 | reverse complement strand
ACTACCGACATCCTGGCTGATGACGCACTTGTACTCTTCCGGCATGTGGGCGCTCAACTCGACGACCATAGATCGGTAGGTCTTGCGTGCATCGATCCAGTGGAACAGAAGCAACACCGCCAGAGTCCATCCCACGGTGATGCCGGCAGCCCACAGGATGAACGGGCGCTCGGCCGAGCGCTTGACATTGAATACCAGAACGAACCAGACGAGGGTCACCGCGATGCCGGCGAGAATGGCCAATATCCGTCCCTCGGGCTGGTACTCCGGCTGCAGCCTGAATATATGTTCGGCGAGTCGCGTCGGGAAGCCGAACTGGGCGGCGCTGAAATAGACCCAGGCCACCAACGAGAACACGGTGGCCACCATGATGCTGAACCAGTAATAGGCGTTGATCGCGCCTCGCGGCAAGCGGGTGATTGCGATCGATGCCAGCAATGCCAGTGGCAGCAGCATCGGCATCGCCATTACATCCCGTCCTTCAGCGGCGAGAGACAGATAGGCCAGGATGGCGACAAAGCTGACCAGGGGTAGCTGCACTTCCCGTTTGGACAGGCCTTGTTTCCCTTCGATCCAGAGAGACCACAGGGCAAACGGCCACACCGGCCAGGTAAACCAGGGCAACACGCTCAGAAAATAGAGGTTGGATTCGTGCTCCTGAAACACGAGCATCCCGCGCAGATCCAGTGCGGTTTGTGCGAGCCACTGCGTCAGCAGCGCGGGTTGTTGGAGGTGCAGTGCCAGTGGCCAGATAATGATCAACGGCGCAGCGACGGCGATTGCAGTCGCCGTACTCTTGAGGAAACGTGCATTACGGTAGCGCGGTGAGACAAATGCCATGCCGACCGCTATTGCAACGAGCATGAGCATGTCCAGTGGCCCGCGCGCCAGAAACATGAAACCAAGTCCAACGCCAAACCAGAGCCCGCCCAGTTGCGAGCGTCTTGGTGCGAGCGCGAGCCCGTAGATACCGACTGCCAACGCCGCGAGCAGCGGGACGGTGCTGATCAGTTGATGACCTCGCACCAGCAGTCCCGCGCTGCCGACGAGCATCAGCGGCGCAATCCACGAATGATTGCCGCCCCACAGCTCACGCGCCGTCAGTCCCACGAACAGCAGCAGAAAGGACAACCAGACCGCAACCGACAGCCTTGCCGCATCGTGCAATGCAAACGGGGGCGATAGCGCCATCATGCCAACAAGAGCGCCGTGGTAGACCAGTGGCGGTGTTTCGAGGAGCGGCGTATCGCCGATTTTCGGCACCAGCCAGTCACCACTCTCATACATACGATAGGCGGCGCCGAAGGTGTAAGCCTCGTCCGATTTCCAGGGATCGTGCCCGACCAAACCAATGAGCACCCAGGTTGCGCACACGGCCAGGGCCAGGCCTCTCGGACTCGCGCTGAGCCAGGTGGCGAAGCGTTCGTTTCGCAGAAGATGTGCCGGGCGCAACATGACGGCTAAGTCGCAGTCCGCATGTCGTCGCCCATCGAGCCCGAAGGGAGGCCCGTCTCCCATGATGCCCGTCGCGGGCAGGCTGGAATCAACATGCCGTTATTTTAGAACCTATCGCGCCAGGTTTCGCGGCCCGGGCACGTTGCGATGGTGATTGCGGCGCCGTTGCCAGCCTCCACGGCCCGGCCAGGCGGTCCGGGCCGGCGCCGAAAACAAAAAAGGCAGCCGTGGCTGCCTTTTGCAAACCGAGTGAACCTGCCGCCGTTATGCGGACACGCCCTTCGATTTGACCCCTGCGCGGGCGTACTTCTGCTTGAAGCGCTCGACGCGTCCCGCAGTGTCGACAATTTTCTGTTTGCCGGTATAGAAGGGATGACACACCGAGCACACTTCAACCGCCAGATCACGCTTGAGTGTGGAGCGCGTCTTGAATGAATTGCCGCAACTGCAGGTTACGTTGACTACCTGATAATTTGGGTGAATGCCTGTTTTCATGGCGTTTCCTTTCGTTTGAGCGGGCGGATTGTGCGCCCGCAATTCGCGAGGGCGGCATTATCCACGTCTGGCGGTCCTTTATCAAGCATGGCGCTTTCGCTGCCCGGTGCAGTGCCTCAGCCCGCTGGACGCGCGGCCTAGCCCTTGCGCATGCTGTCGAAAAATTCCGCGTTGTTCTTCGTTGCTCTCAGCTTGCCCACCAGGAACTCGGTGGCTTCGAGTTCATCCATTGGGTAGAGCAGCTTCCGGAGGATCCAGACTTTCTGGAGGATGTCGGCTTCCAGCAGCAGTTCCTCGCGACGGGTTCCCGAACGGTTGACGTTGATCGACGGGTAGATACGTTTTTCCGCCATACGCCGGTCGAGATGGATCTCCATATTGCCCGTGCCCTTGAATTCCTCGTAGATCACGTCATCCATTCGCGAGCCGGTGTCGATCAGGGCAGTCGCGATGATGGTCAGCGAACCGCCTTCCTCGATGTTGCGGGCAGCGCCGAAAAACCGCTTCGGACGCTGCAATGCATTGGCGTCAACGCCGCCCGTGAGCACTTTTCCGGAAGCCGGCACCACAGTGTTGTATGCCCGCGCCAGGCGGGTTATCGAGTCGAGCAGTATCACCACGTCCTTGCGGTGCTCGACCAGACGCTTGGCTTTCTCCATCACCATCTCGGCAACTTGCACGTGGCGTGTGGCGGGCTCATCGAAGGTCGACGAAACCACCTCACCGCGTACCGAGCGCTGCATTTCCGTGACTTCCTCGGGACGCTCGTCTATCAGCAGCACGATCAGGTACACGTCCGGAAAGTTTGATGCGATCGAATGCGCGATGTGCTGCAGCATGACGGTTTTGCCGCTTTTCGGGCTCGCTACCAGCAGGCCGCGCTGCCCCTTGCCGATCGGTGCAATGATGTCGATGATGCGTCCGGTCAGGTTTTCGTCGGACTTGATGTCCCGTTCCATCGTCAGGTGCTCGGTCGGGAACAGCGGCGTGAGGTTCTCGAACAGGATCTTGTGTTTCGCGTTTTCCGGCTTTTCGTCGTTGACCTTGTCGACCTTGACCAGCGCGAAGTAGCGTTCACCGTCCTTCGGGGTGCGGATTTCCCCTTCTACCGAATCCCCCGTGTGCAAATTGAAGCGCCTGATCTGCGAAGGACTGACATAAATGTCATCGGGCCCGGCCAGATACGACGTGTCGGGCGATCTGAGAAAGCCGAATCCGTCGGGCAGGACTTCGAGGGTGCCGCTGCCAAAAATGCTGTCACCTTTTTTCGCCCTGTTCTTGAGCAGGGCAAAGATGAGATCCTGCTTGCGCAGGCGGTTGGCGTTTTCGACTTCGTTGGCGATCGCCATTTCGACGAGTTCGCTGACGTGAAGGTTTTTCAGATCGGATAGATGCATTTCGGGGTAGGAGTCGTGCCGGGAATGACGACTTGGGAAGAAGAAAGGGAAGTTATTTCAGGCGGCGGGAGAAAAGAGCTTTCAACCGCCCAAGCTGACCGGATGCCTCAAGTTGGTGAATTGGTCGTCTGGGCACCCGGGAATCAGACTGGGGCGAAGCCTAAACGGTTTCAGATGTTACTGTCAATAAAGGCGGTGAGTTGCGATTTGGACAGCGCGCCGACCTTCATGGCTTCGACGTTGCCGTTCTTGAACAGCATCAGGGTCGGGATGCCCCGTATCCCGTATTTGGGCGGCGTGGCCTGGTTGTCATCGATATTGAGTTTGGCGACCTTGAGGCGGCCTTCGTACTCCTGCGCGACCTCGGTCAGTATCGGTGCGATCATCTTGCAAGGGCCGCACCATTCGGCCCAATAGTCGACGAGCACCGGCACTTCGGACTGCAGTACTTCTGATTGAAAGGTGTCATCGCTGACATGGTCGATGTTTCCACTCATTGTTCTGGATTACCTCGGATAAAGATAAAGGATGAAAACGCCTGATTGCGGCTTGGGAGGCGCGGGCTGGATGGCCATAGCATTAGGGAGTAGGACGATATCCTAGCAAAAACCGGGCGCCGGTTGGGAATTTCGGCGCCTTTTCGGGGGGCTGACCTTGCCTCATGCCATGACCCGACGCACGTCTACGGGCCTTCCCCGGTACGGTATGGGCTGCATCGCGACAATCAAGTGCCTGTCCCCGCCAGGGCGTTACCGGGCAGGGCAGGCCGGTAATTCTCTTTTGCTAGAATGCAACCCGTGTTTTTCGCGAGACCGGTCGTTGGCACGCCGGGCTTGGTGGGGCCGGTTTTGCAGGCTGCACAACCCGGATGCCGACTGCCCCAGGGGCGGCTTCGCTGTGTCCAATCAAAGTAAGCAAGGATAGTAATGACTTACGTCGTCGTCGAGAGCTGCATCAAGTGCAAGTACACTGACTGTGTGGATGTGTGTCCGGTTGACTGTTTCCGCGAGGGGCCGAACATGCTGGTGATCGATCCCGATGAGTGCATCGATTGCACCCTGTGTGTGGCCGAATGCCCCGTGGAAGCGATTTATGCCGAGGATGATCTGCCCGAGGATCAGCGTGATTTCCTTGCGATCAATGCAGAGCTTGCCAAGGCGTGGCCCAGCATAACGGAGAAGAAGGACGCCCCCGACGACGCCGATGACTGGAAGGACAAATCCGACAAGCGCAGATTGCTCGAGCGCTGAACCTCCTTGCAGACGAGCCCGGCGTGCCTGAGGCCCGTTTGCTGACACAGGTGGTGGCGCCAGGTGACGGGCTCGCTCACCTCGCGCGTGATCTGCTGGCCGACATCGGCGAAACGGCCCCCGACTTGTCGGGGGCCGTTGTCGTTTTGCCCAATCTGCACGCAGCCGCCGTGCTGGCGCGGGAGATCGGCATGCAAAGCGGCGGGCCAGTCATGCTGCCAGCGCTGACGACCCTTGGGACATGGGCGTCGCAGCAGCCCGTTGCTTGCGAATTGTTGACGGAAGTAGTGCGCGAGGCGGCAGTATTCGACGCGTTGCGCGCCCGCAAGTGGCTCGATGCGACGAACCTTTGGCCCCTTGCCGGCGAATTGTCCCGCCTGTTCGATGAACTTACCCGATTCGAAATTGCCTTGCCGGAATCGATTCAGGCATTCGAGCAGGCACTGGAGCGCGCCTACCAGACAAAGGCGGGCGAGGCCATGCAGTTCGAGGCGCGGCTGGTTTACGAGCTGTGGCGCGCCTCCTTGCAGCCGCACAAAGGGGTTCTTGATGCTGCCGGCGTCTATCAACTGCAGCTCGCGCACATCGCGCGGCAGGCTGCTTGTCCGTTATATGCAATCGGCCTTCCCGCACTGATACCGTGCGAGCGGGTTTTTTTCGAAAGCTATGCCGCACGCATGCCGGTCAAGATGTATCAGGTTTCCGGCAAAGCCGCGGGAGCCTCGAAAGCAGCGCGTTTCTACGCACAGACCTGGCCGGCATTTGAAGACGAAGAGATCGTGCTGCGTGAGCGCGCTTCAGCATTCGCGCGCCCGGTGCCCGACAGTCCCGTTGCCGGTCGACTGGGTTTGTACGGTGCGTCGAGTCTTGAACACGAAGCGCGCGCGGCGGAAACCCAGGTCCGGATGTGGTTGAAGCAGGGTTGCAGGAAGGTCGCTGTCGTCGCGCTCGACCGGCTGGTGGCACGCCGGGCGCGTGCTCTGCTGGAGCGGGCCCGGATAATGACCGACGACGAAACGGGCTGGATTTTCTCCACGACTTCCGCCAGTACGGTGGTCATGCGCTGGCTCGATGCCATATCCAGCGGTTTCTATTTCAAGGATTTGCTCGACCTGGTCAAGTCGCCGTTCATCTTTGCCGGCTGGAAGCAAAGACGAGAGGCGGTCTACGAACTGGAACGGGCGATTCGTTCGAATTCGGTAATCGGCGGTCTGGAGCCATGCCGCTCTGCGGTTGAGCGCGGCGCGAGCGGCGAGTTTGCGCACGCTGCAGAGCTTCTGGATCGCGTTGTCGGCGCAGCGCGCCTGCTGCATCGTGATCGACGCCTCGGCCTGCATGAATGGCTGGAGCTTCTGTTTGCCAGTTTGCGGGCGCTCGGTGTTGAAGACGGGCTGCGGGGCGATCCGGCCGGTTTGCAGCTTGTCGATTACCTGCAACGCCTGATGCGCGACCTCGAGGCCAGCCCCGAGCAATTTTCGTTCAGCGAATGGCGCGGCTGGCTCGATCGCCAGCTTGAGCGAGCGGAATTTCGTGATGACGGCGTTACCAGCCCGGTGATTTTTACCCAGCTCTCGCTGACAAGGATGCGAACGTTCGATGCAGTCGTCCTGATCGGCTGCGACGCAGCGCACTTGCCCGGCGCGGACCAGCAAAGCGTGTTGTTTGGCGAGTCGGTGCGGGCGCAACTGGGTTTGCCTGTCGCCGAGGACCGGATAGCGCAGATTGTCGACGACCTGGGCGGGCTGCTTTGCCGCAGCGACCGGGCTCTGGTCACCTGGCAGGAGCTGCGCAACGGCGAGAAGAACCTGCTCAGCCCGTTGTTCGAGCGCATCGAAGTGTTCCATCAGCTGGCCTGGCGCAGTAGCCTGAGGGATGATCGTCTGGCAGGCGAGACGGCCTTGTGGCAGGTTGGCGCACCGGCTCGGGCAGGCTTGCCCCCCCCATGCGCACCGCCTGCGCCGGCGGTGGCGCCGCAGCGCGTGCCGGAGCGAATCAGCGCCAGCGCTTACAACAGTCTTGTTGCATGTCCGTACCAGTATTACGGGCGCTATGTTCTTGGGCTG
The DNA here is from genome assembly GCA_001304425.1 of Betaproteobacteria bacterium SG8_40. Taxonomy (GTDB): domain Bacteria; phylum Pseudomonadota; class Gammaproteobacteria; order Burkholderiales; family Eutrophovitaceae; genus SG8-40. Next base: position 4,423 of record LJTS01000069.1, on the reverse strand, counting down.
CGCGAACCTGACGAAGTCCGGGAGCAAATGGAGAAGCGTGACTATGGCGAGTACGTGCATCGTATCCTTCGCCGGTTTCATGAGCGTTTTCCGGTTTGTACGGGCGTAGCGCGCGAGCAGCTCGAGCAGGTGCTCGCAGAAATCAGTGAACGGGTTTTCCGCGAGGCGACCGATGCGAACTATTTGAGTCATGCATGGGCGATTCGCTGGCGTGCGACGATTCGCGTTTACCTGGACTGGCAACTCGAGCGCGAACAGCAGGGCTGGCGCTTTCACGCGGGCGAGAGCAAGCGCGAACTCGCAGTTTCGCTACCCGATGGGGCGACCATCGTGCTCGAAGGTCGGCTTGACCGCATTGATGAACGCGGCGACGGCACGGGCAAGGCTTACGCCGTCATTGACTACAAGACGCGTTCCCCAACGGACCTGCGTCGCAACGCCGGAGAACCCGGAGAGGACGTGCAACTGCCGGTCTACGTATTGTTGCTGGCGGACGATGTGCATGAGGCCGGCTATCTCTCGGTTGATAACGGGCAGGCACTCATGGTCTCGCTGGACGAGGAAGCGCTGGGCGAAACCGGAGAAGCGATGACGCGGTTGCAGAATATTTTTTCGCGGCTGCGGGCAGGTGCGCCGTTGCCCGCCCAGGGAATCGACAGCGCCTGTCAATGGTGTGAATTGCAGGGCCTGTGCCGCAAACAGTACTGGCATGACAGTGACTGAAAGAAGCATGGAACAGCAAATCAGGCAGCTCAATTCAGCCGCCCTGGACCCGGCGCACTCGGCTGTTATCGAGGCATGCGCCGGTTCCGGCAAGACCTGGTTACTGGTTTCGCGAATTGTCCGGGTGTTGCTTGCCGGCGCTCGGCCCTCGGAGATTCTCGCCATCACCTTTACCCGCAAGGCGGCGCAGGAAATGCAGGCGCGCCTGCACGAGTGGTTGCACTTCCTCGCCATTGGCAGCGACACGGAGATCAAACAGTTTCTGCGCGATCGGGAAGTCCCGGAGGGCGAAATCGACGCGGCGCTGCCGCGCGCCAGAGCCCTGTTCGAGACGTTTCTGACCGACCTTCCGGGCATTACGGTGAGCACTTTCCACGGATGGTTCCTGCAACTGCTCAAGCGCGCGCCGCTCGCCGCCGGCTCGGCAAATGGCGCCTCCCTGGTTGACCAGGAATCATCGCTCATCGACGAAGCCTGGGATCAGTTTGCCGACGGCCTGCAGCGTCATCCCGACAGTCAGACCGCTGTGGCGTTGAACTGGTTGCTGGAGAACTACGGGCTGGCGAGCACGCGCTCGCTGCTCACGGCCTTCGTCAACAAGCGCACCGAATGGTGGGCGTTTACACGTGCCAGCGCCGAACCGGTGCAGTTCGTGTTGGAGCAGTTGCGCGGCGCCATGGCGGTATCGCCCGATGAAGATGTCATCGAAACGATGTTCGCTGATCCGTCACTGGGTAAGGCTCTCGATGAATACGCGGATTTGCTCGAACGTAACGAAGTCAAGAGCGATGTGGAACGGGCAGGGGAACTGCGCCGGGCATTCGGCGAAGTGAATGCGGCCCGCCGGTTCGAACTCGTATGGCCGGTCCTGATGACTGGCAGTGGACAACCGCGCCTGCGAAAAGCTACTGATGTGGGCAGGCGACGGCTCGGCGATGACGGTCAGCAGCGTTTATTGTCGCTACACGGGCAGATTGGCAGCGCACTGGAACGCACCCGCGTATTGCTCGATGAGCAGACTGTTTACAGGCTGAATGAAGCGGGGCTTGCGTGCGGTGCGGAATTGCTGATGCGATACGAGTCGATCAAGCGCAATCGGGGCGTCATCGACTACACCGATGTCGAGTGGAGAAGCTGGCTGTTGCTTACCACAAGCGACTATGCCGAATACATGCACTACCGGCTGGATGCGCGCTACCGGCATATCCTTCTCGATGAGTTCCAGGACACCAATCCGCTGCAATGGCAAATCCTCAAAGCCTGGCTGGAGGCATCCGCAGAAGTTGAATCCCGGCCGCGGGTCTTCCTGGTCGGTGATCCGAAACAGTCAATTTACCGCTTCAGACGCGCAGAGCCCCGCTTGTTCGAAGTTGGGCGAAAGTACTTGTGCGAGCGTCATGGCGCCCGCAAGCTGGAGCAAAACGTAACGCGCCGCAACGCGCCGGCGATCGTGTCGGTCGTCAACTCGCTTTTCACGGGCCTGGCGAGCGATTTCAAGAAGCATCAACCGTATCAGGTGTCGTTGCCCGGACGGGTAGAGTTGCTGCCGTTGTTTGACGCTGACAATGCTTCCGGCGCGGGCGGGGATCGTTGGAGGAATCCACTGGATGCTCCGCGCTCCGGACTCGGATCGCAGACGGGTTCGCGAAGCGCAGGCACTTGCGCAGCGAATCGGGACGATGGTTGGCCGCTGGCAGATAGCGGACGGCGAGCGGTTGCGTACCTTGCGCTTCGAAGATATCCACATCCTTGTCAGAGCGCGCACGCATCTGGATATCTATGAGCGGGCGCTTCGCGAGGCACAAATTCCGTACATCGGTTCGCGCCAGGGTGGCTTGCTCGATACGCTCGAAGCGTCGGACCTGACCGCCTTGCTGCAATTTCTCGTCGTGCCGTTCGCCGACATACATCTGGCGACGACATTGCGTTCACCCGTGTTCTCCGTCACCGATGATGATCTTCTGGCAATCAGCGCGGCGGACGGTGGAAGCTGGTGGCAGCGTCTATGTGCACTTGTCCGGGAGGGCGGCGCAAGCGAGGCAGTGGTCCGGGCGCAACGCCTGCTGTCGGGCTGGATCGAGGATGCAGACCTGAGGCCGGTGCATGATTTGCTCGATCGCATTTATTTCGAAGCCGATGTCATGCGCCGTTACGAGGCGGCGGTGCCAGTGCCGATGCAAGCCGGGGTGGCGGCAAATTTGCGCGCGTTCATGGAAGTCGCCTTGTCGACCGATTCCGGGCGATACCCGAGCCTACAGGGATTTTTGCACCAACTTGAGAGCATGCGCCGTGCTGCGGCAGAGGAGGCTCCCGATGTCGGCATCATCGCGGAAGGCACTGACGCAGTGAGAATCCTTACAGTGCACGGCGCCAAGGGCCTGGAGGCGCCGGTCGTCTGGCTGCTCGACGCGAATGCCGCCAATGTTCGTACGGACAGCCATGATGTGCTGGTCGACTGGCCGCCAGAGGCCGAAGTGCCCCGGCACTTTTCGTTGTTCAGCCGCAAGAAGGAAAGGGGCGAGAGCAGGGCGCAACTGTTCGAGCAGGATGCCTTGCTGGCCGAACGCGAGAACCTCAATCTCCTGTATGTCGCTCTCACCCGAGCAAGGCAGGTTTTGATCGTCAGCGGTATTGGAACGGCCGATGACGGCGAGAGCTGGTACGGCAAGCTTGCCGCAGCAGTCCACCTGAGCGGCAATCAGGCGTCCAGCCCGGCGCTCGACGTGCCACCCGTATCGGACGTACCGTCGGCTCCGCCCTCGTCCCGGACCGACAGCGCGCCGGCCCCGGTGCAGATGCCGATGAATATCGGCATGCGAACCGATGACCTTGTCGATCCGCGCCGGCGCCACGGGACATTGGTGCATGCCTTGCTGGAACAGGTTGTGCCGCCCGCAAGTGTGACCGACCGTGCTTTTCTGCGCCGTGTGCTGGGTGTTTCCGCGGCCGAGTTCGATGCGCTTTGGGACGCAGTGCAGAGCATCGTTACTGCGCCTTCGTTGTCGCGGTTCTTCGATCCCGGTCGGTACCAGCGCGCGATCAATGAACTGTCTTACGTATCGGAGAACGGGGAATTGCGGCGTATTGACCGGGTCGTTGAGTTTTCCGATGACATCTGGGTTCTCGATTACAAGACCAGTGACGTCGCCGATCAGGATGATCTGGAAGCCGCGGCGAGACCTTACCGCAAGCAACTGGATGAATACTGTGCTGCGGTGTCGAAACTCATGCCGGGAAAAACCGTCAAGTCGGGCCTGATTTTCTCTGGAGGAGAGCTGTTCGAGTTCCGCTAGGCAGCCACCTGCGCTTCTCCAGGCGGGGCGAGCCGCGCCCGCTTGCGTATGACCGTCAGTGTGCGATCAACAAGTGGCGATCAGTAAGTGGCAATCAGTAGTGAGATGGCTACGGCCAGCAGCACTGTCAGGTTCAGCGCGCGTAGTTCGCGATCGCGCAGCGTGCGCATCAGGAACCCCGGGTATTTCGGCGTGCTGACCAGTCGCGCCCGATCCTTTGGTGACGGATTGGTCAGTCTTCGCAGCGCTTCATCACAGTCGAAAGCCCGTGATACGGCTAGCCGGGTATTCGCATCGACAGCCGTGGTTGCCGCCCGCGGGCGCAGTCTTTTCATTGTCGACGCTGTTACGCCGGTTTGCCCCGCAACTCTGTTGTCTTTCGCCGGGCTTGCGGTGCCCTCGCCGTC
>LJTS01000091.1 GCA_001304425.1 Betaproteobacteria bacterium SG8_40 | reverse complement strand
GGTTGCAGTTCCACCGGCTGCGAGGCGGAAAAATCCGCGGCGGAGCGCTTGGAAAAGCAGATTGCGACTGGTTCGCCGTTACCGTCGCGGCCATGCCGGCAGGCATCCTCGCAGGGCCGCGAACACACGCGCCCGAGAACGGCCGGGAAAACGTTGTCGCGCAAGTTGATCGCGTAGGCCTCCCGGAACCTGCCCTGATAGACCGCTTCGAGGTAGCCGGGAATATCGGTTCCGGCCGGGCAGGCGACCTGACAGGGAATATTCTGCTCGAGCCAGAACAGGTCCTGCGGTGCCGTGCTGTCTCCTTCGGCAACGGAGAGCGCGGTGGTCGATTTGAAATTGGCTGACAAGGCGTAGTACCGGTTAGTGCACCGGCGATGCCTGTCCGCCCGGGCCCGCCGTACCGCCTAGAAAAGCCCGACTATCTTGCCGCTGTCGTCGAGGTCGATGCGATTGGCTGCGGGCACCCTGGGCAAGCCCGGCATGGTCATGATCTCACCACACACCGCGACAACGAACTCGGCACCTGCCGACAGTCGAATTTCGCGAACGGCAAGCGTATGGCCGTCCGGCGCTCCACGGCGCGAGGCATCACTGGAAAACGAGTACTGCGTCTTGGCAATACACACGGGGAAGTGCCCGTAGCCTTCCCTTTCCAGTTCGTCGAGCCGATCCTGCGCCTTGTTGTCGAGTTTGATGCCGACCGCGCCGTATACACGCTTTGCGACCGCCTCGATCTTCATCACCAGCGGGACGTCGTCTTCGTAGGCGAACTGCAAATCGGCTTTGCCCGAATCGGCCAGTTCGACCACCTTGTGCGCCAGGGCCTGCGCACCCGAGCTTCCTTGTGCCCAGTGACGCGCCACCACGACGGGGACACCCAGTGCCTCACACTTGTCTTCCAGCAGCTTCAGTTCGGCATCGGTGTCGTGGGTGAAATGGTTGATGGAAACCACGCATGGAAGTCCGAACACGTCGCGCACGTTGCGCACATGCCGTTCGAGATTGGCAAATCCCTTGTCGAGTGCAGCCAGATTCTCTCCACTCAGGTCGGCACGTTCCACGCCGCCGTGGTACTTGAGCGCCCGCACCGTTGCGACGATGACGCAGGCGTCGGGGCGCAGCCCCGACTTTCGGCATTTGATGTCGACGAATTTCTCGGCACCCAGGTCGGCTCCGAAGCCGGCCTCGGTGACGACGTACTCCCCCAGCTTGAGCGCTGCCCGGGTCGCAATAACGGAATTGCAGCCGTGAGCGATATTGGCAAATGGCCCGCCATGCACGATCGCCGGATTGTTCTCCAGCGTCTGCACCAGATTGGGTTTGATCGCATCCTTGAGCAGCACCGCCATCGCGCCCTGGGCGTTCAGGTCGGACGCGCGAACCGCGCGCTTGTCTCGCGTGTAGGCGACTACGATCTTGCCCAGCCGGTCCTTGAGATCCTGCATCGACTCGGCGAGGCAAAGTATTGCCATCACTTCGGATGCGACCACGATGTCGAAGCGGTCCTCGCGTGGAAATCCGTTTCCGGGACCGCCGAGGCCGACGACCAGCGAGCGCAATGCACGGTCGTTGACGTCGAGCACGCGGCGCCAGGTAATGCGCCGGGGATCGATGTCCAGTTCGTTGCCGTGATGAATGTGGTTGTCGAGCATCGCGGCGAGCAGATTGTTGGCAAGCTGGATCGCGTTGAAATCGCCGGTGAAGTGCAGGTTGATGTCTTCCATCGGCACGACCTGCGCATAACCGCCGCCGGCCGCTCCGCCCTTCATGCCGAAGACCGGCCCAAGACTGGGTTCCCGCAGGCAGATAACGGCTTTCTTGCCGATGCGATTGAGCGCATCTCCCAGTCCAACGGTGGTCGTGGTCTTGCCTTCGCCTGCCGGTGTCGGGCTGATCGCGGTAACGAGTATCAGCTTGCCGTCCGGTTTGCCGGACAGGCCGGCGAGGAACTCCGGCGAGAGCTTCGCCTTGTAATGTCCGTAAGGCTCGATCCGGTCTTCGCCGATGCCGAGCCTTTCCGCTGCCAGATCGCCGATGCGTTTGAGCTTTGCCTGTTGGGCAATTTCTATATCGGTTAACACGTGACTACCCTTGTCGGCACGCGGGGTAGGCCCGCGAACTGAAAAGCCCGCATCATAGCGTCCCTTGCGCCAGCGTGACTACCGAAGCCCGCGCGCAGGTTCCCTGCCGGGACCAGCTCCAGGCGCAGCCGGATGCGATGGCCTGCGGAACAACGACTTCCCAACGACGGACCGGCGCCTCAGGCGACTTGTCGCCGGGGCAGCGTTCATTGCTTGACGAACTTGAGCGTCATCCGGTCGGATTCTCCGATCGCCCGTACCTTCTCGATGTCCGCTTCGGGCACGCCACGCAGATTCGGCAGCAGGTTCCACACACCGCCGGGGTGGTCGGTCGTATCCCCGGGATTGGCATTGACTTCCGACTTCGCGACCAGCCGGAAACCCGCCTTGCCCGCCATTTCGATGACGTACTCCTCGGTCATGTATCCCGACGCGACCTGTTGTTCAAACGGGGTTCCGGGCCTTGCGCGGTGTTCGACCACACCCAGTACCCCGCCGGGCTTGAGCGCCGCGGCGAAACCGCGGAACATCAACTCGGCCTTGCCACCCTTGGCCCAGTTATGCACGTTGCGGAAGGTCAACACCATGTCCGCTGAGCCATCCGGGGCGAATACCGGCGCTTTCGGATCGAAGTGGACGATTTCCACCTTGCCGTAAACATCCGGCGCGGATGCGAGCTTGGCTCGGTAGTTCGCGTCCATGCGGCGGAAGTAATCGATGGAATCCGGGGTAATCAGATAGCTCGCAGCGTAGTATTTGCCCCGGTCGCGCAAGACCGGCGCAAGGATTTCCGTGTACCAGCCGCCCCCGGGGGTGATCTCGACCACCGTCATGTCGGACTTCAGTCCAAAGAACAGTAACGTCTCTTTGGGATGCCGGTACTGGTCACGCGCCTTGTAGTCCTCCGAACGGTGCGCGCCATGCATCGCCTCGTCGATCATGGCCCCCGTATCGGCGGCAGCGACGGTGGCCGCTGCCCCCACCAAGGCAACGGCGATTAAATTGCGAATGTACCCGTACATTCCTTCTCCTTTTCAGCGTTCTCGTTCATTTCGACCGATCCGCCTCGACCGCGCGCGATGACTCGCGCGCGACCTCACTCGCTTCGGCTGTCAATCCGGCTTTGTAGCCGGGCACGCCACTGCGGGTGGCGCGGGTCGGTTTCCCAGTTCACGGTCGAGACCGCGCCCTCTTCGCACAGGACGCGACTTTGCGCGCCATCGTGCTTCAGGAATACGACCGCTTTGTAGCCGGCCCGTTCAATCGACTGCCTGTACACGAGCGCCTGAGCTGCGTCATCCGTCCGCTCGGCCATTTCCCTGACCAGCGCCTTGTTGGGCAGGCACACACCCAGCAACTCGCTGGTACTGGACATTTCAGTCGGCTCCCCGTGCAGTACCTGCTCGACCAGCACCAGGTCGCCGTAGGGAACAAACGCGACTTCGACAAGGACGATCGCATCCGCTTCGGACGCCGGTTCACCCGCCTGCGCGGCCTGCAGGAAAGCCGCGCTGCACAAGGCTGACAGCGTCACTGTCAGCAGCCGTTTCGGGCAGTTGCCGGCGGATCTCATTGTCGATGCATTGCCTGCGCGGATGCGCTTCCGTTCGAATCGAAGCGATCAGTCTAAACCATCGCGTTTCGTTGCTGCAGCATCCCCTCCTGCACGATGAACTGGACGATATCATCGAGCCCTTCACCGCTTTTCAGGTTGCTGAACAGGAACGGCCGTTCACCGCGCATCTTGCGCGCGTCGCGATCCATGACCTCCAGCGAAGCGCCGACCAGCGGCGCCAGATCGATCTTGTTGATAATCAGCAGGTCCGACTTGACGATGCCGGGTCCGCCCTTGCGCGGAATCTTGTCGCCGGCGGAAACGTCGATGACATAAAGGGTAAGGTCGGACAGCTCCGGCGAGAATGTCGCGGCGAGATTGTCACCGCCGCTTTCGACGAATACCACGTCGAGATTCCCGAAACGTTTGGCAAGGCGGCCGACCGCTTCGAGATTGATCGACGCATCCTCCCGGATTGCCGTATGCGGGCAACCGCCGGTTTCGACGCCGATGATGCGCTCCGGCTCGAGCGCGCCGTGCCGCACCAGGAACTCGGCGTCCTCGCGCGTGTAGATGTCGTTGGTAACGACAGCCACTTCGTATTGCTCGCGCATGGCGCGGCATAGCGCCAGCGTGAGCGCGGTTTTGCCGGAACCGACCGGACCGCCGATGCCCACTCGTAAGGGTTGCGTGCTCATTTCGTTCTCCAATAAACAATACTGACGACGTTCACCGCAGGGGATGCAAAGAATGCGGGCCGGCACCGGGTGAACTGGAAAGCCGGCCAGGACACATGCGCGCCCGTGTCGCGATTCCGTTCCTCACCGGCTGTCGTTCGCCCGGAGCCGCTGTTTGTTCGTCTGCTCATCCTTGATCTGCGTCCCCGGTGTCCTTTGCAGTCAGCAACATGGTCCGCCATGCATCCGCTCTGCATCGACTTCACGATCTGAACAGCCGCGTGTACTGCGTTTCATGGCGGCTGCAGGCAATCGCGAACATCGGCGAAAAGTTTGACCAATCATGCAGCGGCAGGTCGATGGCAGTTTCGGCGGCGTTCGCACACGACACGCTCAACCGGGACAACAGACGCTGCCCCGCTCGCTGTCCCAGCGGAACCAGTTTCATCGCCGCCGTTACCTGATTCTCCAGCCATGACCAGGCGTAGCTGGCGAGCGTATCGCGCAGCGTCAGCTTCCAGCCTGCCGCCGCGAACGCAAAACTGTTGGGAAAGACCGGTGAGTCGATGCGCGCAAGCGGCGCAATGCGGTTTGCATCGTGTTCTCCGTCATGCTCCAGTACCGTCAGGAGTGCGGCACCCATCTGCATCGACTCGGCGCGCAGTTCCGCTGTCTCGCGCGAAGCGAGATACTCTCCGTTCAGCGTCACGCTCCGCTCGAAGTCCGCACCGCGCCAGGCCCGGAAGAAAGCCGCGAGCATCGGCAGTTCGAAGCGGGCCATGCTCGCATCGAGCACCGAACCGATCCATTGGTGCGCAGAGTCTTCATCCTTGACCTGGCCGCTCTCCACCGCCCATTCCAGGCCTTGCGAATAGCTGAACGCGCCAACCGGCAGGGCCGGGCTGGCCAGGCGCAGCAGTCTCGTGAGTTCAAGCGCGTTCAAGGTTCTGCCGCGCCGGAAGAACCGCACGCGCGATCGCCGAACTGGTGGATAACGCCGCGATGTCCGTGTCCGCCATGCGCCCCTGAGCCGTGTTCATCGCCGGCATGCGCGTGATGATGTCCGCCATAGGCACCCGCCTCCGGCTCGAACGCCGCTTCCAGATACTCCACCCGGGCGCCAAGGCCCCTGATCATGTCCGCGAGCACTTCGTCGGCGGCGATACGCACCCAGCCTTCGCCGACCTGCAATGCCACGTGCCGATTACCGAGATGGTAGGCGACACGAACCAGTTGTGCGTCGTTTTCGCAGATCACGTGCAACACCTTTTCCGCCCTGGAGCGCACGCGTACGACGCGCCCGTCGTCGGCCTGCAGGCAATCCCCGTCGCGCAGCACGCGGCCGCGCTCGAGAAACAACCCGACCTCCTCGCCATCGGCCGTTGCGGTTCGCAAGCGGCTTTTCTGGCGCAGGTCGAATGGCAAAACCAGTTCGACATCATGTCCGGACTGCGGCGGCAATACTTTCGATATCACCAGCATGGTCAGAACAGGAAATAGCGTTGCGCCATCGGCAGCGAGATGGCCGGCTCGCAGGTCAGCAGCTGGCCGTCAGCCCGTACCTGGTAATTCTGCGGGTCGACTTCGATGACCGGCATGTAGTCGTTGAGCCGCATGTCCTTCTTGCTCACGTTGCGCGTGTCCGTCACCGCCATTACGGTCTTGCGCAGGCCGAGCGAGCGGCCGATGTCGTTTTCCAGCGCGGCCTGCGACACGAAAGTGACCGATCCCCGGCTCAGGGACGCGCCATAGGCGCCGAACATGGGGCGGTAATGGACGGGTTGCGGCGTCGGTATCGATGCGTTCGGGTCACCCATCGCCGCTGCGGCGATCACGCCGCTTTTCAGAATCAACGATGGTTTGACGCCGAAGAACGCCGGCTTCCAGAGCACCAGATCGGCAAGTTTTCCGACTTCGACGGAACCGACCGCGTGCGCGATGCCGTGCGTGATCGCAGGATTGATCGTGTACTTGGCCACGTAGCGCTTGACCCTGTGGTTATCTGCATCCTGCTTGTCTTCGGGCAGGCTGCCGCGCTGCACTTTCATCTTGTGCGCCGTTTGCCAGGTCCTTGTAATGACCTCTCCCACGCGCCCCATCGCCTGCGAGTCGCTGGCGATCATGCTGAAGGCGCCGAGGTCGTGGAGGATGTCTTCGGCGGCAATGGTCTCGCGCCGGATGCGCGATTCGGCAAATGCGACGTCCTCCGCGATCCCGGGATCGAGGTGATGGCAGACCATCAGCATGTCGAGATGTTCGTCGATGGTGTTGACGGTGTAAGGGCGTGTCGGATTGGTCGAGGAAGGCAGCACATTGCTCTCGCCGCACGCCTTGATGATGTCGGGTGCGTGCCCGCCGCCGGCGCCTTCGGTGTGGTACGTGTGAATCGCCCTGCCTTTGAACGCGGCAATCGTGTCTTCGACGAAACCGGATTCGTTCAGCGTATCGGTGTGTATCGCTACCTGAATATCCATTTCATCGGCTACCGCGAGACAATTGTCTATCGCCGCCGGTGTCGTGCCCCAGTCTTCGTGCAGCTTGAGCCCCATGGCACCGGCCGCCACCTGCTCGCGGAGCGGCAAGCGCAGGCTGGCGTTTCCCTTGCCGAGAAATCCGAGATTCATCGGAAACGCCTCGGCTGCCTGCAACATGCGGCCAATGTGCCATGGCCCCGGCGTACAGGTCGTTGCATTGGTGCCGGTCGCCGGGCCGGTCCCGCCGCCCAGCATGGTCGTCACGCCCGACATCAGTGCTTCTTCGATCTGCTGCGGGCAGATGAAGTGGATATGGGCATCGATGCCGCCGGCAGTGACAATCGAGCCTTCGCCGGCAATGATTTCCGTCGCAGCGCCAACCACGATGTCCACGCCCGCCTGCACGTCCGGATTGCCGGCCTTGCCAATCGCGCTGATGCGCCCGTCCTTGATGCCGATGTCCGCCTTGACGATGCCCCAGTAGTCGACAATCAACGCATTGGTCACGACGGTATCGGCGACGTCAGCCGCCCGGCGCTGACTCTGGCCCATGCCGTCGCGTATGACCTTGCCACCGCCGAACTTGACCTCGTCACCGTAGACCGTGTGATCGCGTTCCACCTCGATCCACAGGTCCGTGTCCGCAAGCCGCACCCGGTCGCCCGTGGTCGGACCGAACATTTCGGCATACGCGCGCCGTGAAATCTTGCCTGCCATCACAGCGTCCCCATGACGTCACCGCGGAAACCGAAAACAACGCGTGCTCCGGCATACTCCACCAGTTCCACCGTTCGCGACTGCCCCGGTTCGAACCGCACCGCGGTGCCCGCGGCAATGTTGAGCCGGAAACCACGGGCACGTTCGCGGTCAAAATGCAATGCGGGATTGGTTTCGGCGAAGTGGTAATGCGAACCGACCTGGATCGGCCGATCGCCGCTGTTGGACACTTCCAGCGTCACGGTCTTGCGCCCGACGTTGATGTCGATATCACCGCTGGCTGTCCTGATTTCTCCCGGAATCATCGTTGTTCCCCTACGCAATCGGTTGGTGAACGGTCACCAGTTTGGTGCCGTCCGGAAAAGTGGCTTCGACCTGGATTTCAGGAATCATTTCGGCGACGCCTTCCATGACGTCGCCACGCGTGAGCAACGTCGTGCCGAAGGTCATCAACTCGGCGACGCTCCTGCCATCGCGCGCGCCTTCGAGAATGGCCGCTGATATGTAGGCTACCGCCTCCGGGTAATTGAGTTTGAGCCCTCGCGCCTTGCGGCGCTCCGCGAGCAGGCCCGCGGTGAAGATGAGGAGTTTGTCTTTCTCTCTCGGTGTCAGTTCCACGGCTGCTCTTCCATCGTTTTGTTCTTCTCAAGATACATTTTGCCAGTCCCTTACGTTGCCCAGATCCTCGGCGCGACAGCGTCGCGACCCGCATACCAGGGACGCAGCACCGACCAGAGCCGGGTAAACAACGTGCGCCCCGCTTCAACATTGTCGCCGACCCACCGCGCGATCAACACCGTTCCGATGCGCGTCACGCCTGCGTTGACTTCTTCGCCGATGGCATCGCGCGCGGCGGCAACGACATCATCGCCGGCTTCCATGCCTACCACCACCATGGAACCATAGGCGCAGTGTCCCGCCAGTAATGCCGGCGCCGGGCGGGAAGCGTCGCCCGCCTCGATACAGCCCTGCTCACGAAACACCGCCTTGCCATCTTGCCGGATCGCCGTGAACTGGCGCAACGTGCCGCTGGCAAACGGCTCCCCGCTTCGTGGCCTGCCAAGGCAGGTGAAATCCCAGCCGCAAAAAACACCGTGCCGGGAAATCTCCACCTCCAGAGACATGTGTGGAAAAGCGCCATCGAAGATGATGTTTTCCTGCGGCAACCACTCGCATAACCCGCCGTCGCCGACACTGATTCGCACCGACTGGCGCGCGTCGCGCCCGAATCCGCGATACCACTTCCCCGCCCCCGGTGTGGTCAACTGCGCCCAGGCACCCGGTCCGGCCACGATGTCGAGCGAAAGTTCATCGCCACCGGCGATGCCGCCGGGGGGATGGACGATGACCATCTGGCAAAGCTTCGCGTCTTCGGGAAAAAAAGGGCGCTGCACCAGCAACGGACCGTTGTGGCGGCGGTGCGCCAGCCGGGTACGTTCATCATCCGCTGCAAAACCGAGTTCCAGTGCCGCACGCCAGCCTTCGGCCTGCAAGGCCTCGACCGGCTTCATACCGACAGATAGCTGCGCACGTTGTCCGAATCCATGGTTGCACCCGACCCGCTCTTTACAATCTCGCCCCGGCGCATCACCAGATAGTGATCCGCCAGGTCCCTTGCGAAATCATAGTACTGTTCTACCAGCAGGATCGCCATATCGCCGCGTTGTGCCAGTGCCCGGATGACGCGTTCGATGTCCTTGATGATCGAAGGTTGTATGCCTTCGGTGGGTTCGTCCAGGATCAGTATCTTCGGCGACATCGCCAACGCCCGGCCAATCGCCAGTTGCTGTTGCTGGCCGCCGGAGAGATCGCCTCCTCGCCGGTTCAGCATGCTCTTCAACACCGGAAACATCTCGAATATTTCCGGCGCGATCGCGGCCGCCGAGCCGTGCTT
>LJTS01000090.1 GCA_001304425.1 Betaproteobacteria bacterium SG8_40 | reverse complement strand
GGGTTCACCGGCGTAGGCGCGGGCGCCCGCCGAGGCCTGCATGATTACCGGGCTGGAGGGTTCGTCGGCAGCCTGCATGATTGCCTGAACCTGCTCCAGGTTGTTAACGTTGAACGCCGGCACGCCGTAGCCATTCTCCGCCGCATGATCGAGTAGTTGCCTCATCGAGACCAGTGCCATGTTTGCAATATCTCCCTCTATTGAATGATCAGGGGCGACGATCCTCGCCCACTTTTACGATTTTCATGGTGTTGGTGCCTCCGCTCGATCCGATCGGCTCGCCAAAAGTGACAACGATCAGATCGCCGTGGGCAACAACACCCGCTTTCACCAATTTCTCTTCCGCTTCCTTCAGCATCAGATCCAGTTCGTGGCCCCGATAATCGATCATTAGCGGAAACACGTCACGATACAGACTGAGCCGGTAGCGCGTCGTAATCTCCGGCGTAAGCGCGTATATCGGAACGCCTGAATTGTGACGGGATATCCACAGTGCCGTGGAACCCGACTGGGTTAGAGCCGCAATAGCCTTGACTTTGAGATGATACGCGGTAAACAACGCGGCCATTGCAATCGACTGGTCGACCCGCGTGAACACACGATCCAGAAAATGCGTATCCAGAGTCACCTCATCCGTCTTCTCCGCTTCAAGGCAGATACGCGACATCGCTTCCACGGTTTCAACCGGGTACTTGCCAGCCGCCGTTTCCGCCGACAGCATCACTGCATCCGTGCCGTCCAGAACCGCATTCGCGACGTCGGAGACTTCCGCTCGGGTCGGCACCGGGCTGGTGATCATCGATTCCATCATCTGCGTCGCGGTGATGGTGAGTTTGTTGTGCTCGCGGGCGGTGCGGATCAGTTTCTTCTGTAGCCCCGGTACCGCCGCATCACCGACTTCCACCGCGAGATCGCCTCGCGCGACCATGATGCCATCGCTTGCCTTGAGCAATTCGTCCATCGCATTGACCGCTTCCGCGCGTTCCATCTTGGCGATGATGAGGGCATGACCGCCCGCCGCCCGCATCAGCTCTCGCGCCATGTACATGTCCGCACCGCTCTTGGGGAAGGATACGGCGAGGAAATCCGCTTTCATTTCCACCGCCGTGCGGATGTCTTCCATGTCCTTGGCGGTCAGCGCCGGTGCCGTCAGACCGCCGCCCAGCCGGTTAATGCCCTTGTTGTTTGACAACTCGCCGCCAATCCGGACCGTGGTAATGATCTCAAGCCCGGCGACCTTGCGAACATCCAGCACCAGACGCCCGTCATCGAGCAACAGAACGTCACCGGCGCGTACATCCTTGGTGAGTTCCCGATAGTCGAGACCAACCCGTTCCTCGTTACCCAGGTCGCAACCGGCATCCAGTATGAAGGTATCGCCTTTCTTCAGTGCGATCCTTCCGGACTCGAACTTTCCGATGCGTATCTTCGGTCCTTGCAGGTCGCACATGACGCCGATGGTGCGTTCCAGCGACTGCGCGGCCTCACGCACCACTGCCGCCCGCTGCAAATGCTCCTCGCGCGTGCCGTGGGAGAAGTTCATTCGAACCACGTCCACACCCGCCGCGATCATCTGCGTTATGACTTCCTTGCTGGTGGAAGCCGGGCCCAGCGTGGCAACAATCTTGGTTTTGCGGCTCATGTCTGCGGCCTACTGTTCGGGCGGTGCCGAAGAACGGCGTTTGAGAATTTCGACTGCCGGCAACTTGCGGCCTTCGAGAAACTCCAGGAACGCGCCCCCGGCCGTGGATATGTAGTCGATCTTGTCAGAAACGCCATACTTCGCAATCGCCGCAACGGTGTCTCCGCCCCCGGCAATGGAGAATCCCTTCGACTCGGCAATGGCGTGGGCGAGCGTTTTCGTGCCTTCGCCAAACTGATCGAATTCGAACACGCCCAGCGGGCCATTCCAGACTATCGTTCCCGCGTTCGCTATCAGCCCGGCCAGTCTTTTCGCGCTCTCGGGTCCGAAGTCCAGGATCATGTCCTCGTCTTCAATTGCACCGACTTTCTTCACGCTTGCCTTGGCCTGCGCGGAGAACTCGCGCGCGCAGACTACATCAACCGGCAGCGGTACGTTCGCGCCGAGTCCCGCAGCGGTGTCCATGATCTTCCGGGCCTCCGCGACCAGGTCGGCTTCAACAAGCGACTTGCCGACGTTCCACCCCTTGGCGAGCAGAAACGTATTGGCAATCCCGCCGCCGACAATCAGCTGATCGACTTTCCTGGCAAGCTCGTCCAGGACTGTGAGTTTCGTCGAAACCTTGGAGCCGGCAACGATTGCAACGAGGGGTCGCGCAGGCTCGCCGAGTGCCCGCGACAAGGCCTCTAGCTCGGCGCTCATCAATGGACCGGCGCAAGCGACCGGTGCAAACCGAGCGACACCATGAGTGCTGGCCTGTGCGCGATGCGACGTGGCGAATGCATCGTTGACGTAAATGTCACATAGTGCCGCCATTTTTCGCGACAGCGTTTCGTCGTCGGATTTCTCGCCCTTGTTGACCCGGCAATTCTCCAGCATGACGACCTGGCCCGGGCTGACGTCGACGCCATCCACCCAGTCCTGCTTGAGCTCCACGGGCATGCCCAGCAGCTCACCGAGGCGGGCGGAAACGGGGGCGAGCGAATCAATCGGCCTGAGTTCGCCTTCTTTCGGACGGCCAAGGTGGGACATGACCATTACCGCCGCGCCGGCATCTACGGCTGCCCTGATACCGGCAAGAGAGGCACGTATGCGATTGTCATCGGTAATGCCGCCATCCTTGTCCTGGGGCACGTTCAGGTCGGCACGAATCAGCACGCGCTTGCCGCCCAAATCAAGTTCGTTCATGCGGAGAAACGACATTTTCGCGATGCTTCCTCTGGCTGTTCAATGTGTGGATGAAAAATACAAGGGCACAGGATGGTTACCCTGTGCCCTTTGCGACCTTTAATTCGCCGGCCTACTTTGCTTTCATCAGCGCCATTGTGGTATCGAGCATACGGTTGGAAAAACCCCACTCGTTGTCGTACCAGGAACACACTTTGACCAGGGTGCCTTCCGATACCTTGGTCAGGCTGGCGTCGAAAATCGACGATGAGGCATTGTGATTGAAATCCACCGAAACCAGGGGCGCATCGGTGTATTCAAGGATGCCTTTGAGCGCACCTTCCGAGGCCGCTTTTACAACGCCGTTTACTTCTTCCACGGTCGTCGCGCGTTTGGCGACAAATACCAGATCAACGACCGACACATTGATCGTGGGCACCCTCATCGCAAAGCCGTCGAGCTTGCCGTTCAACTCCGGCAATACCAGGCCAACGGCGGCGGCGGCACCGGTCTTGGTCGGAATCATCGACATTGTGGCCGACCGGGCCCGCCTGAGGTCGCTGTGGTAAACGTCGGTCAGCACCTGGTCATTGGTATAGGAATGGATGGTCGTCATCAGCCCGTTGACCACGCCAATGCTGTCGTTGACCGCCTTGACCAGCGGCGCCAGACAATTGGTGGTACAGGACGCATTGGATATGACCGTGTGCTTGCTGCTGAGCACGTCATGATTGACGCCGTATACGACGGTTGCGTCCACGTCCTTGCCGCCGGGAGCAGATATGATGACTTTCTTGGCGCCCCCCGCAATGTGGGCTTGCGCCTTTGCCTTGCTGGCAAAGAAACCGGTGCACTCCAGAACAACGTCGACGCCGAGGTTCTTCCAGGGAAGATCCGCGGGGTTGCGCTCGGCGAGTACGGCAATCTTGTCGCCGTTTACCACCAGGTGGTCCCCTGCTACCGAGACCGTACCGGGAAAACGCCCATGCGCGGTGTCGTACTGGGTCAGATGAGCATTGGTATTGGCATCCCCCAGATCATTGATTGCGACAATTTCAATGTCGTGTTTCTTGCCGCCCTCGTAATGCGCTCGAAGAATGTTCCGGCCAATACGCCCGTATCCATTGATGGCCACACGAACCGCCATTGCTTAGCTCCCTGTTGATTAAAAGCGAATTTTACTGCAGTCCCATCGGCGATAACAGGGACCACAGGCCGCTTGCCGCGCCCGGTTTGCTTTTCTCGCGGCACGCTCATATCCTCGGAAGTACAAGAGACGCTCTTACGGGCGCGACAACGCGTGCGCACTGACCTGGAGAAGGCGCACAATACAGCCCGTTTGATAAGCCGTACCTAACTGAGGAGGAGCACATCATGAACTGGCGTATGTGGAAACCAATACTGTCGGCTTTTCTGCTGGCGGTGGCGTTGTCGGGGTGTTCCCGCGACAAATCGGGCGAAGTCGAGGTGCTGCACTGGTGGACATCGGGCGGCGAGGCGCGTTCGGTCGCGGAACTGAAGAAAATGCTCGAAGAACGGGGCGATACCTGGAAGGATTTTGCGGTTGCCGGCGGTGGAGGTGAAACGGCAATGACGGTGCTCAAATCCCGGGTCGTTTCCGGCAATCCGCCGACTGCTGCGCAGGTCAAGGGCCCCGGGATCCAGGAATGGGCGCGAGAGGGCGTGCTGGCCAACCTCGACGACACGGCCAAGGCCGGCGACTGGGACAACCTGTTGCCGGACGTCGTGAGCAATGTCATGAAGTATGACGGTCATTACGTCGCGGTGCCGGTCAATGTGCACCGCGTCAACTGGATGTGGGCCAATCCGGAGGTGTTCGCCAAGGCGGGTGCTGAAGTACCGACCACCTGGGAGGCATTCGCGGTAGCCGCGGACAAGATCCAGAAAGCCGGTTTCATTGCGATCGCGCATGGCGGACAGCCATGGCAGGACGCCACCCTGTTCGAATCAATCGCCCTCGGAACAGGCGGCGCCGAATGGTATCGGAAGGCTTTCGTGGATCTCGATCAGGACGCCCTGAACAGCCCGACGATGAAAAAGTCGTTCGAAACGCTGCGCATGGTCCAGCAATATATCGACAAGGATGCCGCTAATCGCGACTGGAACCTGGCGACGGCCATGGTCATCAACGGCAAAGCGGCCATGCAGTTCATGGGTGACTGGGCGAAGGGCGAGTTCACGGCCGCCGGAAAGACACCGGGCACCGACTATGTGTGTGCGCCGGCGCCGGGCACTGACGGCGCCTTTACGTTCAACATCGACAGTTTCATCATGTTCGAACAGAAGGACGATGCCGCAAAGACCGCCCAGGCACATCTGGCAGAGGCCATTATGGACCCCAAGTTTCAGGAAATTTTCAACCTGAACAAGGGCTCGATACCGGTCCGCCTGGGCATGGACTTGTCCAAGTTTGACCAGTGTGCGAAGGACTCGGCGGCCCAGTTCGCGTCGGCCTCGACAAACAAGACACTGGTACCGAGTTGGGCCCATGAAATGGCCATGCCGCCGGCCAATAAAGGCGCCATGTTCGACGTCGTCACGGCGTTCATGAATTCGCCTGACATGACGGCAGCCGCGGCAACCGAGAAGATGGCCGCAGCCGGCAAATAACCGCCGGTTCTCGCCGGGATGCGGCGCTGGAGTTCAAACCTGCGCCGCGTCCCTGCTCTGCCAGGCCACTGAATCCAACATGACGGAAACCGGAGCTTCCGGCAAGCTGGTACACCCGCAACGGCGATTCGGCGATTACATCGAGAATGCCCTGCCGAAGGTCGTGCTGGGGCCAACGCTGCTGTGTGCGTTGATTTTCGTCTACGGCTTTATCCTGTGGACCGGCTGGCTGTCATTTACGGATTCCAGGCTGTTGCCGCGCTATGAACTGGCCGGGTTCGTCCAGTACGTAAGCCTGTTTCAGAACGAGCGCTGGTGGACGGCGCTCGGAAATCTCGCCATTTTCGGCGGCTTGTTCATCGGGGTTTGCCTGGTTACCGGACTGCTTCTCGCTATCCTGCTCGATCAGCGGATACGTGCAGAGGGCTTTCTGCGTGCCATTTATCTGTATCCGATGGCATTGTCATTCATCGTTACCGGGACTGCATGGCGGTGGATCCTCAATCCAGGCCTGGGGTTGCAGAATCTGGTTCGCCAGCTGGGGTTCGAAAGCTTCACCTTCGACTGGATCGTCACTCCCGGAATGTCCATTTACACCGTGGTCATTGCCGGCGCGTGGCAATCCACCGGGTTCGTAATGGCGCTGTTTCTGGCCGGTCTGCGCGGCGTGGACGACGCAATCATCAAGGCAGCACAGGTTGACGGTGCGTCTTCGACACGTATCTACACCAGCATCATCATTCCTTCGCTACGTCCCGTTTTTTTCAGTTCATTGATCATTCTGTCGCACATCGCCATCAAGAGTTTTGACCTGGTGATGGCGCTGACCGGCGGCGGGCCGGGATTCTCGTCCGACCTGCCGGCAACGTTCATGTACACCTTTGCTTTCAATCGCAACCAGATCGGTTTGGGCGCGGCCAGTGCAATGATCATGCTGATGACCGTCGTCGCGATACTGGTGCCCTTGATGTACGCCGAAACACGCAGGGGCCACCATGGGAGATAGGGGCGATGGCTGACGGGCACCACACCCAGACGGCGGGATCGCACCGCGTCGGGCGCATCGTGATCTACGCGTTGCTCGTGGTGTTCGCACTGTACTATCTGATGCCGCTGTTCGTAATGGTCACGACTTCGCTGAAGACACTTGATGACATTCGTACCGGCAATCTCATCTCGCTTCCCCGGGAAATCAGTTTCGACGCTTGGATAAAGGCGTGGAGCTCGGCGTGTTCCGGTGTCTCATGCAACGGACTGAAGGGCAATTTCATCAATTCAGTGAGCTTTGTCTTGCCGGCGGTAGCCATTTCAACGCTGATCGGCGCTTTCAACGGATACGTACTGACGATGTGGAGATTCCGCGGCAGCGACGTGCTGTTTACCTTGCTCCTGATTGGCTGCTTTATTCCGTTCCAGGTTGTATTGCTGCCCATGGCTCAAACACTGGGCTACCTCGGAATCGCAAATTCGATCCCGGGATTAATATTCGTTCACGTTGTTTACGGTCTGGCATTCACGACGCTCTTCTTTCGCAATTTCTATGTCACCGTGCCACCGGATCTGACGAAAGCGGCACGTATCGACGGCGCCGGGTTTTTCACCATCTTCTGGCGCATTATCCTGCCGCTTTCCCCGGCAATCATCGTTGTGAGCGTTATCTGGCAGTTCACCCAAATCTGGAACGACTTCCTGTTTGGCGTCGTGTTTTCTTCCGGAGAGCGACAGCCGATTACCGTGGCGCTGAACAACCTGGTCAATACGTCTACCGGCGTAAAGGAATACAACGTGGACATGGCAGCAGCGATTATCGCTGGCTTGCCCACGCTGTTCGTTTACATTGTTGCTGGCAAATACTTTCTGCGTGGCCTGACTGCCGGCGCCGTCAAAGGATAGATCTCAATGAGTGCGCTCTCGATAAGGGACGTCAAGAAACGCTACGGGCCGGTCGAAGTCCTGAAGGGAATCAGTATTGACGTCGAAGACGGCGAGTTCCTGATTCTGGTGGGGCCATCGGGCTGCGGAAAGTCGACCTTGCTCAACATGATTGCGGGCCTGGACACGATTTCCAGTGGAGAGATTGCCATCGGTGGCCGTGTCGTGAACAACCTGTCACCAAAGGACCGCGACATTGCGATGGTGTTTCAGTCGTATGCGCTGTATCCGAACATGACAGTGCGCAACAACATTTCCTTCGGCCTGAAGATCCGCAAGATTCCCAAAGAACAACAGGAAGAGATCGTCAGCCGGGTTAGCAAGTTGCTGCAGATCGAAGCGCTGCTCGACAGGATGCCATCGCAGCTTTCCGGTGGCCAACGCCAGCGTGTCGCGATGGGGCGTGCCCTGGCACGCGATCCGGCGCTGTTCCTGTTTGATGAACCGCTTTCCAATCTCGACGCCAAGCTGCGTGTCGAGATGCGCGCCGAGATCAAACTGCTGCACGAACGGCTGAAGGCCACCATCGTCTACGTCACACACGACCAAATCGAGGCGATGACGCTTGGCGACCGGATTGCGGTGATGAAATCGGGGGAAGTGCATCAGCTTGCGAGTCCGCAAGAGGTCTATGACGATCCCGCCGACCTGTTCGTCGCCGGGTTTATCGGTTCGCCGCCGATGAACCTGATTCGCGCGCCCGTTGCGGAACACGATGGCTGCGTTGGCGTTAGCTTGCATAATGGCGGTGAAGCGTTTTTTTTCCCTGCGCCCGAGGCGATACAGGGCGGCTTGTCGAAGTGGACCGGCCGCGAAGTCATCGTCGGTATCCGGCCGGAGCAGATCAGTGACGAAATATCACGCGGCCTGGCGCGGGAGGGCCACGTAAAACGGCGCGCCAAAGTCGAAGTCGTGCACCCCACCGGCCCGGATACCCTGATACTGATTGAACTCAACGAAACGCCGGTGACCTGCCGCGTTCATCCGGAAACGATGGTTCGTAGCGGACAGATGACGGAACTCATGTTCGATTTGTCCAAGCTCGTTTTCTTTGACCCGGAAACCGAAAGACGCATTCGCTAGCCGCACCGGCGTCCCGTCACCGCGCCGGAATTTCATCCGGACTACATCAGCAGCGTAGCAAGTCCCCTGAGCGCAGGCGTCCTGGCAACGATGACATAAGTCGGGATGCTTGACAGATACGCGCAATAACGCCCCTTGTCTTCGAAACGCTGGCGAAATCCGGAGCGGTCCAGGTAATCGCCGAGCTGCGGCACGATACCGCCGCCGATGAATACGCCGCCACGCGCACCTAACGTGACCGCGACATTGGCCGCAGCGGTGCCGAGCGCTCCACAAAAGATATCGACTGTTTCCCGGCATCTTGAATCACTGCCATCCATTGCCTGGTCAGTAATCCGCGCCGGTTCAAGGTTCTCCGGCGTCTCGTTATCGAGCTCGCACAGCGCCCGGTAGATGTTCGTCAGTCCCATCCCGCTCAGCAGCCGCTCAATCGAAACGTGTGTGCCATATTCACGGCGAAGTACCCGCAGGATCTGGTCTTCGCGCTCGTTCACCGGACTGAAGGCGACATCTGGTCTTCGCGCTCGTTCACCGGACTGAAGGCGACATGCCCCCCTTCGCCCTGCAACGGCACCCAGCGACCCGCGTCGCGTAACAGCCCCGACACGCCAAGCCCGGTGCCGGGACCGATAACGCCGATCGCGCTGCCATCCACCGGCGCGCCGCGCCCGACCTGTCGTTTTTCGTTTGCATCCAGAATCGGCAATGAAAGCGCCAGGGCGGTGAAGTCATTGATCACATGCAACTGGTCAAGACCAAGCGCATCGCGCGTCGCGGACACCGAGAACGACCATGGGCCATTGGTCAGGCGAATCGTGTCCTCGGTAACGGCTGTTGCGACGTCGAATGCAGCAACGCGCACCTTCGGGTCACCAACCAGCCCGAGGTAGTGGCGTACCGCTTCAACCGGCCCGGGAAAGTCGCGGCAACGAAGATTGAGTTCGTGCCGGACTTTGGTTTCGCCGTTCGGTACCAGAGCGAAACGCGCATTGGTTCCGCCGATATCCGCCACCAATGCCAGATTCGCCACGTCCATCGCGCGCCGGCGCCGATTCAGGCTTTCAGAGTGTCTTCGACGGCAGCGACAACGGCATCGGCCGTGATGCCGAAAAATGCATACAGCTCGCCGCCCGGCGCCGACTCCCCGAAGGAA
>LJTS01000068.1 GCA_001304425.1 Betaproteobacteria bacterium SG8_40 | reverse complement strand
CATATGCGGATTGGCGATGTCTTCCTGGGACACATCCGTATAGGTTGACAACACCGCGTCGACGCCCCGTTGTAGCCGCCGCAAAAGATCGTCCGGCAGGCGAACCCGCGGCAGCACATAGCCATTGTCCCGGTAGTATTGCAACTCTTCGGCGCTGAGTAGATCGGTCATTCCCGCCCCCTGTCATGTTTCGCAAGACATTTTACGTCCGGGCAAGGCGTTTTCCGAAGCGCCGGTACGCTTGGGACCGATTTCATGCGACCATTCACTACCGCTTGTTACCGAAATTACCAGGATGAGTGATACCACGCCCATGGAATTCCTGAGCCTCAACGGCAAAGTCGCCGTAATCACCGGATCGAGCCGCGGCATCGGCCGCTCCATTGCCGAACATCTGGCCGCCGCCGGCGCCAAGGTCGTCATCTCCAGCCGCAAGGCCGACGCGTGTGAAACGGTGGCCGAAGCAATCAGGAGCACCGGCGCCGACGCGATTGCGGTACCCGCCAATATCGGCGACAAGGCGCAACTCGAGGAACTCGTTGCCGCCACCCGCGAAAAATGGGGCCGCATCGACATTCTGGTCTGCAATGCCGCCTCCAATCCCTACTACGGACCGATGGCGGACATGCCGGACGAGGCGTTCAACAAGATCCTGCACAACAACATTGTCAGCAACCACTGGCTGGCCAACATGGTGCTGCCCGGAATGGCCGAACGCAAAGACGGTGCGATTATCATCGTTTCGTCCATCGGCGGGCTGAAGGGTACCGGTATTCTCGGCGCCTACGCGATCTCCAAGGCCGCGGACATGCAACTGGCGCGTAACCTGGCGATAGAATGGGGCCCGTACAATGTGCGCGTAAACTGCATTGCGCCCGGACTGATCAAGACCGATTTTGCCCGCGCGCTGTGGGAAAACCCGGAACTGCGGAAGCGTTACGAAACGCAAACACCCCTCAGACGCATCGGCGAACCGGATGACATCGGCGGCATTGCTGTCTTCCTGGCTTCACGCGCCGGCGCTTTCATCACCGGCCAGACCATTGTCGCGGATGGCGGCGTGACAATGTCGGGGTGACACGCTGCAGCATTGCCGTGCGCGATGCCGGACCTCCCGGATGCGAAACGAGCAAATCGGCGGGCAACGAAACGACACAAACCGACAAGAAAGTCGCGCAGAAGAAACCGCGTCCAAACAAGAACAAGTGCCTGGCTTTGACAGGGCGCTGAGGAGAAAACCGCTTGTCCGAACTCATTTTCCATCACTATCCGCCGTCGCCTTTCTCGGAAAAGGTGCGTATCGGCTTCGGCATCAAGAAGCTCTCCTGGCGCTCGGTGGAAATCCCGCGCGTGCCGCCAAAACCCGAACTGATGCCGCTAACCGGCGGCTACCGGCGCACGCCCGTCATGCAGATCGGGGCAGACATCTATTGCGACACCCAGTGCATACTGCGCGAACTGCAGCGCCGCTTCCCCGAGCCGACGTTTTATCCGGGCGGAGCCGACGGCTTGCCCTGGGCGGTCAACCGCTGGACGGACATCGTGTTTGATGCCGCCGCGGGCGTCATTCTGGGTGCGGCGGCGGACCAGCTGCCCGAAGCTTTCGCCAGGGACCGCGGACGGCTGTATTTCGGGCCGGACTACGACTTCGAGAGAATAAAGGCGCAATTGCCGCACAACGCCGCTCAGGTTCGCGCCCAGCTCGGCTGGATCGATCAGCGTCTGGCCACCGGCCGCAAGTTCATGCTCGGCGACGCGCCCGGCCTTCCGGACGCAGCCGCTTATTATCTTGTCTGGTTCGTCCGTGGTCGCTGGCAACCCGGCGCGGAAATGCTGGCCGAGTTCCCCGCCCTCGAAGCATGGGAAAAACGCGTTGCCGCCATTGGTCATGGCAAACCGACTGACATGAACGCGGCGGATGCGCTCGAGGTTGCCCGGGCAGCCGATCCGAACACGCCCGAACATGCGGATCCGCGTGATCCGCAAGGCATCAAGCCGGGCATGAATGTCGGCGTGGTGGCAGACGTGGACGGCGGCGAAGAACCGGTCAAAGGCGCGGTGAGGTTTGTCGATCGCGAAAGTATCGCGCTAATGCACAGCAATGACCGTGTCGGCACGGTCTGCATTCATTTCCCCCGTGTCGGGTACCGCGTAACGCCCGCCTGAAGACTGACCGAAGAGAATCACGCTCATGAAACCGACAATACGCAAAATCCTGTCTGCTGTTGCTGTTGCCGCGATTGCCTGCTCGATGCTGAGCGCTTGTTCGGATTCCGGCAAAGAGCGCATCAAGTTCGTCACGGGCCCGCAAGGCGGGTCATGGTATCCGCTTGGCGGCGCCATCAAGAACCTGGTGGAGAACCGTCTGGATGGCGTCAGCATCCAGGTCCTGCCGGGCGCAGGCATCGCCAACGTGAAAGCGGTCGAATCCGGCCAGGCGCACATCGGCCTGGCAAACTCGGTGTCCACCGTGGACGCGATCAGCGGCAGAGCGCCGTTCACGGAAAAGGCCACGCATATATGTAATGTCGCCACGCTGTACCCGCAGTTTTTTCAGGTCGTCACGTTGCCGGAAGCGGGAATTCTCGACCCCGCCGACCTCAAGGGCAAGGCGCTTGCCGGGCAGCAGAAGGGCAACACCGCCGAAGCCATTACCGGACACATGCTGCAAGCCTACGGGATAGGTTTCGACGACCTGTCGCGTGTGAGCTACGGCTCCTACACCGATTCCGTGACCTTGATGAAGGACGGCAACGCGCAGTTCTTCACGCTCGGAACCACCATTCCCGCTGGCGCGGTGATGGATCTGGCGAGCGCGCGCGACATCAGGCTGATGCCGATTCCCGACGAGGGATTGAAGAACATGCAGCAATTCAATCCGGGCTACATGCGCGGCATCATTCCGAAAGGCACCTACCCGCAGCAGACGGAGGACGTACCAACCGTCGAATATGCGACCCACTTCATTGCGCGCTGCGAGCTCGACGATCAGTTCGTCTACGAGATTCTTGACAGCATCTATGGCGGCATGGCGGATCTCGCGTCCATCGCCAAGGCGATAACGGGCGCCACACCGGAAAAAATGGGCAAGGACATCGGCGTGCCGCTGCATCCGGGCGCAGCCCGGTGGTACAAGGAGAAAGGCGCCGGATAACGGCGTACTCTCGCAACAACAGTTACCGACACTGTAACCGGGCAACCGACCAGGCCGATCACATGTTCAGAAACAAAAACGCCATTGGCTGGGTGATTACCATTGTCGGATTGGCGATGTCGGTATTCCATCTCGTAATCGCCTGGCACGGCCCGCCGGATGCGCTGACATTGCGCTCGGTGCACCTCGGATTTGCGCTGGTGCTCGCGTTCCTGATGCTGCCGCTGACGCACAAGGGCCAGGCCGACACGCCACGCGCACTCGAGTACCTGCTGATCGCCATCAGCGTGGTGGTGTGCGGCTATCTCATCGTCGAACAGCAATACATCGTCAATCGAATGATCTACGTCGACACCCTGCGGCCGATTGACTGGGTATTCTCGATCACTACGGTATTGCTCGTTCTGGAGGCGACCAGACGCGCGGTCGGCTGGACCCTGCCGGTGACCGCGGTAGCCTTTCTGGTCTATGGACTGACCATCGGCGGCGCCGACCTGCAGCAGATGACGGAACAGATGTATCTCGGCACGGAGGGCATATTCGGCATCCCGCTATACGTGTCGGCAACCTACGTCATGCTGTTCATCCTGTTTGGTGCGCTGGTCGAACGCACCGGCACTGGCCAGTTGTTCATGGACTTCGCGATGAGCCTGACCGGCCACTCCGCTGGCGGACCGGCCAAGGTGTCCTGTATTACCAGCGGCATGTTCGGAACGGTATCCGGCAGCGCGGTCGCCAATGTCATGACCACCGGCACGTTCACCATTCCGCTGATGAAGCGCATCGGCTACAAGCCGGCGTTCGCCGGCGCCGTCGAAGCGGTCGCCTCAACCGGCGGGCAGATCATGCCGCCCATCATGGGCGCAACGGCATTCATCATGGCCGAGTTTCTCGGCATCAGCTATCTGAAAGTAGCGGCGTTCGCCCTGCTTCCCGCCGTGCTCTACTACATCGCGGTTTTCATGACCGTTCACTTCGAAGCCAAGCGCACCAACATGCACGGTTTGCCGCGCAGCGAACTGCCGAAGCTGGGCGAAGTACTGCGCGAGCGCGGTCACCTGTTCCTGCCGCTCGTCGTCATCGTCGCGGCGCTGCTCCACGGTTTCAGTGCGCCATTCGCCGCGCTGTGCGGCGTCGCCAGCGTCATCCCGACGGCACTGCTGCGCAAGAGCACGCGGCAGTACGTTCATCTGGAGAACATCGTCACCGCGCTCGAAGTCGGGGCAAGGAACACGGTCACGGTGGCCTTGTCCTGCGCCTGCGCGGGCATCGTCATCGGCGTCATCTTCATGACCGGGCTTGGCCTCGAGTTTACCGATCTGGTGCTCACAGCAGCCGGCAACCACATGATGATTGCACTGGTTCTGACCATGTTCGCCGGCATCCTGCTCGGCATGGGCATGCCTACGGCGCCGGCCTACATCATGCAGACCGCGCTGCTGGTTCCGGCGCTGGTGAAACTCGGCGTGGTGGTGGAGGCCGCTCACATGTTCGTGTTTTATTTCGCCATCCTGTCTGCAATCACGCCGCCCGTCGCGCTGGCGGTATACGCGGCCAACGGCATTTCCCGCGCCAGTCTGTGGGAGTCGAGCGTAGCCGCGCTACGCCTTGGCGCGACCGGTTACATCATTCCGTTCATGTTCGTCTTCGGTCCGTCGCTGCTGTTTATCGGCAGCACCGGAAGAATCATTCAAACCGCCATCACCGCGGTCGTCGGCGTCGTCTGCCTTGCCGCCGGACTGTCGGGTTACCTGCTGCACCGTGCCGTTGCGTGGGAACGCGTCCTGCTCGTGGCCTCCGCCGTGGTGCTCATCAAGCCGGGCCTGACCACCGACCTTATCGGTTTTGCCCTGATCGCCGCGGTAATCGCCAGCCAGATGGCAACGGCTCGCAACCTGCGAGAACGCAAGACCTGAGACAAACGCGCTCGCATCCGGAGCAACCAGCGCCATGAGCAAGAAGACTGCGCACCGGTGTTGCGCTGCAGCCATTCAGCGGAACTTCCAGGCACGCATCAGCTCGATGTACGTCGACAACTTCCGCCGGACCATCTTCTCATCGGGAGCGCACGATGAACGCCCGGCGGACGCGCTGCAACATGCCTAGCTAGCGAAGCAGGGTCAGTGCGCGATATTTGCACCGTCGCACAAGTGCCGGCGGCAGCGTTCACCGCAAGGCCGCCCCGACCGCTTTTGGCTCCGAACTGAAATTCGCCGATTGTTCCGGCATACTACGATTCGCTATGCCCGGATACGCAGGCTTCGACCGGCGGACCTAAAAAGAACGTAATGCCAATAAACGGGGGAGGCTTCAAGATGAAGCAGAGTCTGAGAAGAAGGATGTTCCTGCCGCTGTTGCTTTTGCCGTTGTTTGCTGGCATCCCTGCATGCGAGCAAGCGGACGATCAACCGGTCAAGGTCGGCGCGGTACTTTCGCTGACCGGTCCCGGTGCCGGCCTCGGCGGCCCCGAGCGCAACGGCATCCTGCTCGCGCAAAAGCTGATCAATGAACGCGGTGGTATCAATGGTCGCCCCCTCGAGGTCATCATCGAGGATGACGGCTCGAAAGCGGATATCGCCAAGAGCAAGGCCGAGGGGCTCATCCATGGCGAGAACGTCGTTGCCCTGCTCGGACCGTCGCTGACCGCCAGCACCGGCGCTGCGGCCAGCGTCACCAACCGCATAGGCATGCCGCAACTCTGCATGACCGGCCTCGGCCCGGAGATTGAACTGAGCTACAAGTCGCTGTTTCACATGCTGCCGCCGCAATCGCTCAATGCGCGCGCCATGCTCGAATACCTTTCCAAGGGCCTGAATGTCAGGCAACTCGGCGTGCTGTACGACTCCGGCTACGGTCAGCTGGTCATGACGCACATCGAAAATCACGCCGGGGACTACGGCATCAACATCGTCGCCGCGGAAAAATTCGAAGTCGGGGCAACAGACGTCAGCACGCAAGCGGCCAAGGTGCGTGCCGCGAAACCGGAGGTGGTCGGCATTATCGCCACGTCGCCGGTTCCTTTCCGCAACGCCCGCCAGATGCGCATTACCCAGCCGATCGTTTCCGCGGTCGGTTCATCATCATATGAATACGTAAAAGGCATGGGTGAATTCGCCGATGACATTGTGTTTCCCGAGTTCATCGTCTCCGAGGACCCGCTGCCGCACCAGAAGGAATTCGTCGATCTGTTCGTAAAGGAATACGGTACGCTGCCGAAGACCTACGATGCGGCAGGCTGGGATGCAACCCATGTCATCGCACAGGCTCTGAGCGAAGTCGGCCCCGACGCTGGCAGCGAAGCCATCGCGGAGGCAATCCGGGCCAACCGCTATCGCGGCGTGATCGCGAGTTTTAATTTCGCCGCGCCAGACATGACCGGCATCGAACTGGAAAGTTATACCTATTCGAAGCTGGTCGACGGAAACTACACGCGGTTGCCGTTCACGGCCAAATAAACCGCCATGCCGAGCGCAATCCGTTCCGCAAGCCCGTTGCGGGACGGTGAATGCGGTAACCGCCGATTCAACAGCACAACGCGATGAGTCCGGATCTTCTTTTCCAGTCGGTACTGACCGGCTTGACCAACGGTTTCGTTTACGGGCTGATCGGACTTGGCATCGCATCGATCTTCCGCGGCACTCGCATCATCAACGCCATGCAGGGGGACTTCGCGCTGATTGGCGGCATCACCGCGGTACTGTTGCTCGAGCGCCAGGGCTGGCCGATGCTGCCTGCTTTTGTTGCCGCCGTGCTGATTGGCGGTGCTGCGGGTTGGTTGCTCGAAGTTCTGCTGGTGCGGCCGCTGCGCCGGCGCGGCGGAACCGAGGACAGCTACCTGCTGCTCACGCTCGGATGCGCTTTCGCCGTATCTGCGCTTGTCCTGTATTTCGTCGGTCGCGATTCGCACGCGCTGCCAGGCATCGGCGGAGAAGGCATCGTCGTTATCGCGGACGCCGCAATGCGCATCCACGCGCTATGGCTGATCGCGATCAGCCTCGCGGTCATGCTGACCCTGCGGCTGTTCTATTCGAGAACCTCGCTCGGTTTGTCAATGATGGCCGCTGCACTCGATCCTCAGGGCGCGCTGACCACCGGCATCAATGTGCCGCTGATGCGAACCTTGACGTTCGCGCTCGGAGGCCTGGTCGGCGGCCTGGCCGGCATACTGGTGGGACCGCTGATCACCGTCTATTTCGACATGGGCTTGCTGCTCACGCTGAAGGGCTTTGCGGCCGCCATCCTCGGCGGACTCGCCAATCCGATGGGAGCAATTGTCGGTGGCGTAACGCTCGGCCTGCTGGAATCCATCGCCATCGTCACCATTTCCTCCGGCTACAAGGACGTCATCGCGATGGTCATCCTCATCATCATCATGATCGTCATGCCCAACGGCCTGCTCGGGCGGCGAACGCGCAAAGGCGGATAGACATGCCATCCACTGCCGCCGGAACGAAACCCACCCTGCTCTGGGTCGCTGCGTTGCTGCTCTGGGCGGCGTTGCCCTTCGTCGCGACGCGCCACATGGTGGATCTGCTGGTGTTCGCCGGACTGTATTCCATCGCCGGACTCGGTGTCGCCTTCCTGCTCGGCCAGTGCGGCATCGTCAATCTGGCGCAAAGCGTTTTCTACGGCATCGGCGCTTACAGCGTGGCCTGGTTTTGCGCCCGCAAGGGACTGCCCGTTCCGGTGGGAATCGCGTCGGGCATCGTCTTGAGCGTTGCCATGGCCGCCGTCGTGGGCTGGCCGATACTGCGTCTGTCGGGATACTTCCTGGCACTCGCCACGCTGGCACTCGGCATCATCGCACAGGTATTGTTCCTGGAATGGGACTGGATCACCGGCGGCACTCTCGGTATCGGCGGCATACCGTTCATCGAGATTCTTGGTTTTACGTTCGATACGCCGGCGCGGTTCTATTTCCTGGTATGGCCGGTCGCGCTACTGCTGCTGGTGCTGCACCACAACCTGTTGCACTCGCGCGCCGGGCTGGCACTGCGCGCGATGCGCGACGAACCCGATGCTGCAGCCGTACTCGGCATCGACATTCACAAACTCAAAGTGCAGATGTTCATGCTCAGCGCCATGCTCGGGTCGTTGGCCGGCAGCCTGTTCGCACACTATGTCACCTTCGTCAGCGTTGACAGCTTTGCCATCGACCGCGCCATCAGCTTCCTGCTGCTTGCCGTTCTGGGCGGCGTGTACACGGTCTGGGGTCCCGTCCTCGGCGCGCTGTTCATCACCATCCTGCCGCAATGGCTCAGCCGTCTTGGCGACATTCACGCGTTTGTCTTTGCCGCCGCACTGATTGCCGCTGTGATCCTGCTGCCCGAAGGATTTGGCGGTGCCGTCACCAACTGGTGGCAGCGGCGGCGCACACGGCGCGCATGAACGGACATCGGAACCCTCGCTGAACAATGGACAAGACCCCGCAGACAACTCCGGCGCTGCTCCGAATCTCCGGAATATCGCACAAATTCGGCGGCCTGCAGGTCCTCGACGGCGTTGACTTCGAAGTGGCGGACGGCTCGCTTACCGGCCTGATCGGACCCAACGGCGCGGGCAAGAGCACCTTGTTCAACATCGTGTCCGGTTTTCTGCTGCCGCAGCACGGCAGGGTGCTGTTCGACGAACGCGACGTCACCCGGGATTCCGTGCGCG
Source organism: Betaproteobacteria bacterium SG8_40 (assembly GCA_001304425.1). Classification (GTDB taxonomy): domain Bacteria; phylum Pseudomonadota; class Gammaproteobacteria; order Burkholderiales; family Eutrophovitaceae; genus SG8-40. The sequence goes on along the minus strand of LJTS01000068.1, from coordinate 5,055 downwards.
CGCGCAGTCATGCCGGCCTGGTACGGACATTTCAGACCCCCAAGGTATTCGCCGGACTGACCGTCCGCGAGAACCTGATGACGGGTTACTACCGGCATCTGCGCTCGGGCACCGCCGGCAACATACTGCGCTCGCCCCGGTCGCGACAGGACATGGCGGCCATGCATGCCCGGGCATTGGAAGGAACTCGCCCGCGCATGGGTCAGCGAACCACGGCTGCTGTTGCTCGACGAGCCGTCATCGGGACTGAACAGCGCGGAGATTGCCCAGATGCGCGAAGCGCTAACGCAATTGAACGACGCCGGCATGACGATACTGCTGGTTTCGCACGACATGGATCTCGTTGACATCGCTGACGAGGTGCACGTGTTGTGTTTCGGGTCCATCATAGCTTCCGGCACGATGGCGCAGGTCAAGATCGACCATGCCGTGCGCCAGGCTTACCTCGGGGTATGAATGCAGCAGGCACAGGCGAACGCGCAGTGAAACAGCGAAACAATCGATGATTGAAGTCGAAAACCTCCAGGCAGGCTACGGCGACATTGCGGTGCTCAACGGCGTGTCGCTGCGGGTAGGGGCCAACGAGACTGTTGCGGTGATCGGTGCCAACGGCGCCGGCAAGAGCACACTGGCGGCGGCATTGTGTGGCCTGGTTCCGGCACGGGGGGGGCGCATCGTGCATCAAGGCATTGACGTCACTGCCACGCCGGCGCACCTGCGCGTGCGCCGCGGCATCGGTGCAGTGCTGGAAGGCCGCCACCTGTTCGGATCGATGACGGTTCGCCAGCACCTCACCCTGGGCCGGCTGGGCGCGCGTTCGGTACAGACCGGTGAGAAGCGTTTCGACGAAGAGGACGTTGTGGCGCTGTTTCCTTTTCTGCTCGACCGCCTCGACGATGCGGTCGAGTTGATGAGCGGCGGCGAACAACAGATGGTCGCGCTTGCCAGGGCGCTGCTGCTGCAACCGCAGTTGCTGATTCTCGACGAACCCTCGACCGGGCTGTCACCGCTGGTGGTACGGCAGATCATGAAGACCATCGGCACGCTGCGTGAGCGCGGCATGGGCATATTGCTGGTCGAACAGAACGTCGCGCTCGCAGCCGAAGTCAGCGACCGGGCCTACGTGCTGTCGGTCGGCCGCATCGCGCACGAAGTACAGGCAGGCGAATGGGAAGAATTTCTCGCTGATGACCAACTGGTCAAGGCATACCTCGGGAGTTAGCATGCGAGCCCGGCACGCGCGTGTTCACCGGACCTGATGCTTGATATTCGCAAAATGCGTCTGTTCGTTGCCGCCTACGAAGCCGGCAGCATCACCCGCGCGGCCGAACGCGAACACATCGCGCAACCCGCGCTCACCGTACACATCCAGCAAATCGAAGACGAGTTGCAGGTCAGGTTGTTCGAACGCTCCACGCAAGGCGTCACCCCGACGCCGGCGGGCCGGCATTTCTATGGCATCTGCCAGGAATTGCTGCAGCGGCTTGAATCGGTCGGGGAGCAGATGCAGGCGTTCAGCGGCACCGTCGCCGGTTCGATTACTGCCGGCATCATGCCCTCGATCTGCCACGGGCCGCTGGCGCCGGTGCTGGCACGTTATACCGAGACTTACCCCAATGTTGCGGTGCGCATCGTCGAAGGGTTGAGCGGCACCCTGGCGGAATGGGTCCGCAGCGACGAAGTGGACTTCGCAATCTGCAACCGGCCGGCGACGACGCCCGGACTGTCGCTGCGGCTGCTGGTGACCGACCGGCTGGTGCTGGTGTCTTCGCGCAACAGCAAACTCACGCCGTTTTCTTCCTGCCGCCTCGCCGACATCGGCAGTCTGAAGCTGGTGCTGCCCTCCCCCAATCATTTCCTGCGCCACACGCTTGACCACCACATCGACCGCGGCGACTTCCAGCCCGTCAATACGCTGGAGATCGACGGCCAAAGCGCCACACTTCAGTTCGTTGCGCATTCGGACTGGTCAACCATCCTGCCCACGGTTGCCCTGATCAATGAATTCGACTCGCACCGTTTCACCATCAATCCGATCGATGACCCGCCGCTTTCAACCGAACTATACGAATTGCGCTCGCCGCGGCGGACGCTGACGCCGGCCTCGGAACATTTCATATCCATGCTCGAAGCGCAGTTGAAAGCGACGCCGCCGCTGCCCGAGGCGACGGCCTAGGCAGGCCGGTGCGCAGGGTATCGTCAGAATCGATGGCCACCATAAGCAACCAATATTGGAGGGTGGCGCCTCTCGCCACCTAAACTGTCCCGGCTAATCAAACGTCAGCGAGGGCATTATCATGGCGCCGCCGAAAGTCATACTCCAGCTCTACCCCATGCTTCCTGCCGAGGACGAGGAGGACCGCAAGCGCAAACGTCCGCTCGGACGCAACCGTGACGCATACAACAAGGCACTGCATGACTGGATCGACATCATTCAGGCGGCCGAAGATCTCGGGGTGTGGGGCGCCAGCACCATCGAGCACCATTTGCACTCGGAAGGCTACGAAGTCGGGCCCAATCCCGGCATTCTCAATGCATGGTGGGCGTCGCAGTTCAAGAAGATCAACGTCGGCGCGATGGGCTATGTCATGGCCACCCAGGATCCGATTCGGGTCGCGGAAGAAACCGCCATCATCGACCACATCACGCGCGGGCGCTACTTCGTCGGGTTTGCGCGCGGTTACCAGTCGCGCTGGACCAACACCCTCGGACAGTTCACCGAAACCCGCGCCACCTTGTCCGACGGCAGCAGCGATGACGAACGCAACCGCGAAATTTTCGAAGAACGCGTCAACATGGTGCTGGAGTGCTGGAAGCAGGACTCGGTGCGCCTTGAAGGAAAATACTATCAGGCGCCCTTCCCGCTTGAGGAAGGCATCGCCAATTACCCCGCAAACAAGATCGCAGCGGCTGCTGGCGGCGAAGGCGAGGTCGACAAGAATGGCACGCTGCGCCGCTTCAGCGTGACGCCCGCGCCCTACCAGGACCCGCACCCGCCCATCTTCGTTGCGGTGAGCCGCAGCGAGCCATCGGTGCGATACTGTGCACGCAACGGATTCACGGTGGTCCATTTTTCCAAGGGAGACGGCGTTGCCAAGTACGGCAAGGTCTATCAGGAGGAAGCCGCCAAGCACGGGTTTGATTTCAAGTTCGGCGAGCGCCAGAACACGGTACGCTGGCCGCACATCGCCAAGAGCGCGGAAGATTACGACCGCAAGCTGAAACAGTATGATCTGGACATCTACAAGAATTTCTATTCACCGTTCTTCCCGCAGTTGCCGGCCGAAGTCGACTGGATCGAGAACATGAAGCAATCCGGCCTGTTCCTCGGCGGCACGATCGAAACGGCACGCGCGCAGTTCCAGGAAGAATTCGCGAAGTGCCCGGCCGAATACCTCACGCTCATATTCCACTACGCCCAACAACCAAAAGACGAAGTGATCTGGGAACTTGAGCAGTTCATGCGCCACATCTGGCCGACCCTGGAAGCCGTGGAGCCGCAGGCGGCAAAGGCCGCATGAAGCGGGCGCTAACCACAAGGTGAGCAAAGTGCCTGTCGACACGGCGCTGTTACGCCGGGCGCTCGGTACGTTCGTCACCGGCGTCACCGTCGTCACGACGCGCAACGCCGCCGGCGAACCGGTCGGCCTTACGGTCAATTCATTCAATGCCGTGTCGTTGTCGCCGCCACTGGTACTTTGGAGCTTGTCGCTGCGCGCCGCCAGTTTCGAAGCGTTTCGACAAGCAGGGCATTTTGCCGTCAACGTGCTGGCCGCGGACCAGGCAGCATTGTCCGAACGATTCGCGAAAACGGGCGGTGACAAGTTCACGGATATTGCGTGGCAAAGCGGTTGTGCCGACATGCCGCTGCTGGAAGGCACGTCGGCAAGCTTCACCTGCCGCACCGCCACCCAGCACCCCGGCGGGGACCACATCATTTTTATCGGTGAAGTGCTTTCCTTCCAGCAACACGGGCGCGTGCCGCTGGCCTATGCCAACGGACGTTACGTGGAACTGCGCGGGGCGCCGGACAGCGCCCGACTGGCCGTATAGTCGGGCAACGCGCCCGTCTTCCTTTAGTTCGCACCGGGCCGTTCCTGCGCGATCATAAGCGCCTTGCGGTGCGCATGATTCGTTGTTCCGGAAAGACAACCCCGGGAAGCTACCAGCCTGCGCGATCACACCGCCGGTGTGACCCGCCGCGCAGTACCCCGGCGTCACCTCATGCGAGGCCCGGCAACACCGCGTTCAGTCCGCCGCGACACGCGGCGCCGTGGGATACTGCTGACCTGATCCGCAATTAGCCACATGCCCGAACACACCATCACCGCCGCCGACGACCGGCTCGCGAAACGCAATGTCGCCATTCTTGCCTACGCCCAGGCTGTGCTGGGGTCGCAAATGGCGATCCAGATCATTCTGGGCGGCCTCGCCGGCGCCTATCTCGCCAGCGATCAGTCGCTCGCAACCTTGCCGATCTCGATGACGGTGCTGGTGTCGATGTTCACGGCGCCGGGCGCATCGCTGCTCATGGGCCGCTTCGGCCGGCGCGCGGGATTCCTGCTCGGTGCCTGCGCCGGCGCTATCGGCGGCGCACTGAGTGCCTGGGCGTTAATGACCGGCAGCTTCGAGTTGCTGGTGGCCGGCGCCGCGTGCACCGGCGTCTACCAGTCGTTCCAGGGTTTCTTCAGGTTTGCCGCCGCCGATACCGCTTCGGAAGGCTTCAAGCCGAAAGCCATTTCCTGGGTTCTGGCAGGCGGCCTGGTGAGCGCGATCATCGGGCCCGAAGTGGTTCACGTTTCTTCCGATTTGTTTGCGCCGGTCCCGTTTGCCGGGGCCTTTGCCATGGTGGTACTGATCAATCTTGCAGGCGCAGCAGGCTTGTTGCTGTTGCGCATTCCCATCCCGGAGAAACCGGCCCGCGGCGCGACGACGGGCCGCCCGTTGTTCGAAATCTTCCGACAGCCAACCGTCGTTGTCGCCGTACTCTGCGCGATGGTCTCATTCGCATTGATGAGCCTGGTGATGACGTCAACGCCACTGGCCATGGTGCAG
>LJTS01000089.1 GCA_001304425.1 Betaproteobacteria bacterium SG8_40 | reverse complement strand
GTATGCCATGGCAGGTTAACGCACTGCATTTGTGCATTCGGCGGCACCGGAGTGTGTGCCGGGGCAGACAGTTTTGCAGTGGACCTCGTCGGGACTCGGGTGCCCGGCCGCAGGGGTAGCACGGTGGTGACGTAACCGGCGTAATTGGTGAGTTGCAGGGCGTACCGTGGCCGGCTCGATGGCGACAAAGATACGATCCGGTGCTCGCGCCGGGCACATTGACTAGCTTGGCGGACAACCATGGTTTGACGATGTGTGCGCTGCGCGGCACAGCACACAGAGAGGCCGATGGTTCGGCGTGGCTGCCGGGTGGTCATGGGCGTTTTCGGCAAACCTGTGGCAATTGCATTCGGGCCCGCAAGGCAGAACGTGCAACCCGTTGAAACACTGCAACCATCGAATGCGAATTCTTCCTGTTGACACCCGGGAAGAACGGCTGGTAATTTCGTCGCGTTCGCTTGTTGCCATGCCTCCATTGACGTCATCGCCTCGGAAGCAATCTGCGCCGGTCAGGCACAAAGAGTTGTCCAAGAACAAGTGGACCAGACAATAATCATTACGGAGGAGCAGCGATGCTGGAGCGCAGAATCGAGTGGGTGCGGCGTTACTATCTCAATGCGAAACGCAATGCCAGACCTTATCTGGACAATCCATTCCTGGTTTGTGTTGCGGCATACGCAATAACAGCTTTTCCCCTGCTGATCTTCCCGCTATTGTTCCTGCTCTCCGGTGAGGCCGCCGCACAGGAGTCCAGCGGGACTGGCGCGCCGGACATCGCGAATGTCGAAGTGCCGCAGGTGGAAGTCGTGCGCAACTACGAATTGGGAATTGGCACGAGCGAGGCGGCCAGCGCTGGTAAGGTCACCGAGCAGCGTGTTCAGGAAACTCCCGTCCTGCGCACCGGAGAAGTTCTCGAACTGGTGCCCGGGGTCATCGTTACGCAACATAGCGGCGAAGGCAAGGCGAACCAGTATTACCTGCGCGGCTTCAACCTCGATCACGGCACCGACTTCGGCATCTGGGTTGACGGGATGCCGGTCAACATGCCGACCCATGGTCATGGCCAGGGCTATGCTGACCTCAGCTTCGTGATCCCCGAACTGATCTCGGGAATCGAGTATCGCAAGGGACCCTACCGGGCATCCGATGGCGATTTCAGTTCCGCCGGCTCGTCCTACATCGGGGTATCCAACGCTGTCGAAAGCGGACTGGGTCTGGTTACCCTGGGCAGTTTCGACTATCAGCGGGCACTGGTGGTTGACTCGTCCAAAGTGGGGTCTGGCGGCGAATTGTTGTATGCGGCCGAGTACATGCACAACGACGGTCCGTGGAACATTCCCGATGATTTCCGCAAGATCAACGCGGTGCTTCGTTACAGCCGGGGTAATGCCGACGGCGGGTTGAGCATCACCGGGATGGCATACGACGGCAACTGGACATCGACCGATCAGATTCCGCAGCGCGCCATCGATCAGGGCATCATCGATCGATGGGGTTCGCTGGATCCCACCGATGGCGGCGAGTCTTCCCGCTACAGCCTTTCGGCGCGCGGATACGGCAGTTTCGATCAAGGGACCTGGGCGGTGGATGCCTACGTCATCCGTTACCGCATGAACCTGTGGTCGAACTTCACCTATTTTCTCGATGATCCGGTCAACGGTGACCAGTTCGAGCAGGCGGACAGTCGCCTGGTTTACGGCCTGCACTCCCACGGATCGCGATACCACGCGCTGCTGGGCAGGGATTCGACGACCACCGTCGGTTTGCAGATGCGCTACGACGACATCGACAACGTGGCGCTGTACTCGACGCGCGCGCGCCAGCGCTTGTCCACAACCCGCGAAGATACCGTCGAGGAAGGCAGTATTGGTGTTTATATCGAGAACCTGACCTTCTGGTCACCATGGCTGCGCACGGTCGCGGGTGTGCGGGCGGACTATTTCAATTTCGACGTCGACAGCAGCATTCCAGCGAATTCCGGCAGTCTGAACGACACGGTGTACTCGCCGAAGGTGTCGTTTGTGTTCGGCCCGTGGGCCAGGACCGAGTATTTCGCTAACTACGGGTACGGATTCCACAGCAACGATGCGCGCGGCACGGTGATTTCGGTCGATCCGAAGACCCTGGCACCGGCAGATCCGGTGACGCCGCTGGTGAAAACGCAAGGTGCGGAAATCGGCGTCAAGACAGAGATCATTGAAGGACTGCAAAGCACGCTCGCGCTTTGGCGCCTCGATTCGGATTCCGAACTGTTGTTCGTAGGCGATGCCGGCACGACCGAGCCCAGCCGGCCCAGCCGGCGGCAGGGAGTCGAGTGGAACAACCACTGGTTGCTGAACTCATGGTTGCTCGCCGACCTGGATCTGGCATGGTCGAAATCCCGTTTTACCGACGACGACCCGGCCGGGGATTACATACCCGGTTCGGTTGAACAGGTGGTATCTGCCGGGCTGACGGCGGTTGACTACGGACCGTGGTCGGGCAGCGTCGTGCTGCGCTACTTCGGAGCGCGGCCGCTGGTGGAGGACAACTCGGTTCGCTCGGCATCAACGACGCTGGTGAACGCACGTGCGGGCTACCGCTTCAACAAGACCTGGAAAACGTATCTGGATGTGTTCAACCTGTTCGACCGGGAAGACAGCAGCATCGACTATTACTACGACTCGCAGCTGCCGGGCGAGGCGGGGCCGGTATCGGACATTCACTTTCATCCGGTCGAGCCGCGATCGTTTCGGCTTTCTGTGACCGCGAATTTCTAGCGCACCCATGCGGGCGCCGCGCTTCTAGAGCGCGGCGACTGCGTGTTGCATCCGGTCGAGTGCGCTCGCGAGCAGGCTGCGCGGGCAGGCGAAATTCAGCCGCAGAAAACCGGGTGCGTCGAACAGCGTGCCGTCGTAGAGGCCGATGCCGGCATCCTCGAAGAAGCGCACCGGGTTGTCCACTGGCAGGGCGCGCGCATCGATCCAGGCGAGGTAGGTCGCTTCCACATGCCAGGTGCGCAATCCCGGCATTGTGGCGATCCGCGTTTCGACCAGGTCCCGGTTACCGCGCAGGTAATCGAGCAACGCGAGCTGCCACGGCTTGCCGTCGCGGTAGGCCGCCATGGTCGCGAAATAGCCCAGCGCGCCGACGTGATGCACGATGCCGCGCATGGTTTTCTCGATGCGCGCGCGAAGCCGTTCATCGGACACGATCGCAAAGGCGCAGCCCAGGCCCGGCAGATTGAACGTCTTGCTGGCGGACAACAGGGTCACCGTGCGCCCGGCGACATCGCCCAGCGACGCGATCGGGATGTGCCGCTTGTCCCGGTCCAGCACCAGGCCGGAATGAATTTCGTCCGACACCAGCACCAGATCGTGGCGGTCGCAGAATGCCGCGAGTTGCTGCAACTCGTCCCTGGTCCAGACGCGACCGGTAGGATTGTGCGGGCTGCAGAGCAACAGCGTGCGCGTCTTGTTGGTCACGCTTTTTTCGAGCGCATCGAAATCCCAGACCCATCGGCCGTCGCTTTGCTCCAGTGGCGCGGTGACGGCGACGCATCCGGCGTTACGCGGCGCCGACAGGAACGGCGGATAGATCGGAACGGCAGTGAGTATTTCTTCGCCTTCATTGGCGAAGGCCCGGCTGACGACGTTCAGTCCCACCACCAGGCTTGGCATCCAGACCAGCCAATCGGGGTCGATGCGCCAGTCAAAGTCGCGTTCCAGCGCATGGGTGATCACGCCGGGCAGTTCGCGCGGTGGTTGGGTGTAACCGAAGATGCCGTGCTGCACGCGTTTGGAAAGCGTGTCGATGATGCACGGCGCGGTGCGAAAGTCCATGTCCGCAACCCACAGCGGAATGATGTCGCGATTGCCATACTTTTCCCACTTGCTGCTGGCTGCGTCGCGCCGGTCCGGCATCGTGTCGAAATCAAAGTTGGTGTCGAAGTCGATTTTGTCGTTCATGCAATGTCCTGGATGGGAAATGATGCGGGCTGCCGACAGGGTTCTGTGCGCTGTCCGGTGAACGCTAACCCCGATTGTGACACTTTCGCGCTGCGCGCTTGGTTTGCCGTTGGTTCCCGAGCAAGGTGCGCGGTGTTGTCGAGACGAAAGTATTTCGTACCCTGGTGCACGGACTCTCAGTGAAAGTCGCGCGAGCGGGTGAGCAGGCTGCCCAGCAGACCGGAATGATCCACCAGTTTTCCGGCGATCAGGTGAACGACTTCACCTTCACGCTCGACATGCCCGTGTACCGCCATCAGTTGGGCACCAAGTAATACGCGCCGCTGTGCTGCGGCCGAGCGGCCCCAGACCACGACATTGATATACCCCGTTTCATCTTCCAGGGTGACGAACACCACGCCGCTGGCGGTACCGGGGCGCTGACGGCAGGTGACGATGCCGGCCGCGCGCGCCATCGTGCCATGCGGCACGTGGCGGATTTCTTCCGCGCTCAGCAGCCGCAGCTTGCGCAATTCCGGGCGAAGCAGCGCGACCGGGTGACGGCCCAGCGTCAGGCCGACGCTGGCATAGTCGGCGACGACGTTCTCGCCTTCGGTGGGGGCCGGCAGGTTGACCGGCTGTTCGGCAATCGGTGCATTCGCCAGCAGCGGCGGGCGGGCTTCGATACCTGCAACCGCCCACGCGGCGTTGTGACGGTGGCCGGCGGTCGCGGCGAGCGCACCGGCAGCGGCCAGGCATTCCATGTCACGGCGCGACAGTTTCGCCGCGCGCATCAACTCCTCGGCCGAGTCACTGTTCAAATGTCGACGGGCTTCGAGCAGGCGTTGCACGCCGGCGTCGGACAGGCCTTTCACCATTTTGAATCCCAGGCGCAATGCCGGTCGTGAGCCGGGGCGTTCCGTTTCCAGCGTGCAGGCGTCGTCGCTGCTGAAAATATCGACGGGACGTATTTCGACACCGTGGCGCCGCGCATCCTGCACCAGTTGCGAAGGCGCGTAAAAACCCATCGGCTGGCTGTTGAGCAGCGCGCAGGTAAACGCCGCCGGGTAGTGATACTTCAGCCACGAAGAAACGTAAACCAGCAGGGCGAAACTGGCCGAGTGCGATTCCGGGAAACCGTATTCGCCGAAACCGAGTATCTGCTGAAAAACCTGTTTGGCGAATGCTTCGCTGTAGCCGCGCGCGCGCATGCCGGAAATCAGTTTTACCTCGAACGGCTGCAAGCCGCCCTTGCGCCGCCACGCCGCCATCGAGCGGCGCAACTGATCGGCTTCTCCCGGCGTGAACCCGGCCGCCACCATCGCCAGTTGCATCACCTGCTCCTGGAATATCGGCACGCCGAGGGTGCGCTCCAGGACCTGACGGACTTCCACGGAAGGATAGGTGACCGGGTCTTTTCCCTGGCGGCGGCGCAGATAGGGATGGACCATGCCGCCCTGGATCGGGCCGGGACGCACGATCGCCACTTCGATTACCAGGTCGTAAAAACATTCTGGCCGCAGGCGCGGCAGCATCGACATCTGTGCACGCGATTCGATCTGGAATACGCCGATGGTGTCGGCGCGCGAGATCATTTCGTAGACCTTCGGGTCTTCCGGCGGCACGTCGGCGAGCGCGAACGGTTGTCCGCGAAGCTCGCTCACCAGTGCCAGTGCCCGGCGAATGGCCGACAGCATGCCCAGCGCGAGGACATCGACCTTGAGCAAGCCCAGCGTGTCGAGGTCGTCCTTGTCCCACTGGATCACCGAGCGCTCGGCCATCGCCGCGTTTTCCACCGGCACCAGTCTCGACAGCAAATCGCGGGCGATAACGAAACCGCCGACATGCTGTGACAGATGGCGCGGAAATCCGCTGAGCGTTTCCGTCAGTGTGATCAGCCTTTGAATCACCGGTGAGTCCGGGTCGAATCCGGCCTCCCTGAGCCGCTCGGCGCGCTTTGCCTTGCGATCCCACCAGGCGAAGTTCTTGCAAATGCGGTCGACCTGCTCGAGGTTCAGCCCCAGCGCCTTGCCGACGTCGCGAAACGCACTCCTGGCGCGATAGGTAATGACGGTGGCGGCCAGCGCAGCACGCTCGCGCCCGTACTTGTTATAGATGTACTGGATGACTTCTTCGCGGCGTTCGTGTTCGAAATCGACGTCGATATCCGGCGGCTCGTTGCGCTCTTTCGAAATAAACCGCTCGAACAGCATTTCCATGCGCGCCGGATCAACTTCGGTCACGCCCAGCGCGTAACACACCGCCGAATTGGCAGCACTGCCACGCCCCTGGCAAAGGATGCCGCGTTCGCGGGCAAACCGGACGATGTCGTGAACCGTCAGGAAGTAGGGCTCGTAGCGCAGTTCCGCGATCAGTTTCAGTTCATGCTCGACAAGTTTGCGTACTTTGGGCGCGACACCGGCAGGGAAGCGCCACTGCAATCCGGCTTCGGTCAGTTGCCGCAGATGCTGCGAAGGCGTGACGCCGGGCGGGACGATTTCCTCCGGATACTCATAGCGCAGGCTGTCGAGCGAAAAATCGCAGCGCTGTGCGATGCGAACGGATTGCGCGAGCAGTTCGGCAGGATAGATGCGCTCCAGCGTCTTGCGGTGGCGCAGATGCCGTTCGCCGCTGGGGTGCAAGGCGTGCCCGGCTGTGGAAACCGGCTTTCTCAGGCGGATGGCGGTGAGGGTGTCCTGCAGCATGCGCCGTTCGCGCACGTGCATGTGCACATCGCCGGCGGCCACGCAGGGCAGGTCGAGTTGCCGGCCGATCTCCAGCAATGCATCGAGCCGGGCGCGTTCGCCGCCGCGCGCGAGCAGCTCGACGGCAATCCATGTGCGCTGTGGAAAACAACCGGCGAGCCAGCGCGCCGGCTCCGCGTTGAAAGCGCCCGTTCCGGTAACAATGGTGCCGGCACCGGTGGCCGCGCCGGGCAGCCACAGTGCCAGGCAATCGGCGTTGCCTTTGGCGATGTCCTTGCGTGTCAGGAGATACTCGCCTTTCCTTGCCGCGCGCCGCCCGCGCGTGATCAGTTCGCAAAGGTTTCCGTATCCCGCCCGATTCTGCGCCAGCAGCACAAGGCGCAGTCCGTCGTCGAGCTGGAGCGTCGAGCCGATCAGCAGCTTGAGGTTGGTTTGTTTCGCGGCGGCATGGGCGCGTACCACACCGGCAACGGAACATTCGTCGGTGATGGCGAGTGCTGCATAGCCGAGTTCGGCTGCGCGTTCGACCAGTTCCTCCGGGCGCGAAGCGCCGCGCAGAAACGTGAAATTGCTGATGCAATGCAGTTCGGCGTAGTCGGGCATCATTGGGCTGTCATCAGGAAAAGATGCCGTGCAGGAACCAGTCGCCTGATGATGCGCGTTCGCGGTAGATCCAGAACGTGGCGCCACTATTGTTGCGGGCGATGAAGTAGTCACGCATGACATCGAAACCGTCCCACCATCCCGATTCGATGCGTTCCGGCCCGTCGATAATCTGCAGTTGGCCGTCGAGGCAGGGCCGTCCGCCGTGCAGTTTCAACCGGCGCGGACGCTGCAACAGCCAGGCTGGGCGTAGCAGCGGCGGACCCGGCCGGGTGTTGATGCCGGGCTCGGCTTCATGCCAGGCGAATTCTGGCCGGGCATCCGGAAACAGCGAAAGCCCGTGCACGGCATCGTTGCCAAGGCGCGCGCGCAGTTTCTCCACCAGCGTGGCCCGTTCTTCGCGAGCGTGAGCGGCATCCGGCAAAAATGAAAAGTTGCGAGGCGCAAGCTGCGCCACGTCCGGCGCTTCCAGCGTTATCGCTTCGCTGCGTCCGCCGAGCGCGGTTTGCGACAGGCGTTCGCGCAACAGGTTGAGCAGATGCTTCGGGTCGCGGCTCGGTATCGAAAGCGCAACGATTACATCAGTGGCCCCGCCATCCTCGTTTTCCAGCACCAGGCGTAATCGCATCACGCCGGCGTTGGCGGCGGACAGGTAGCCGGTTAATTGCAGCACCAGCCGGTGGGCGGCAAACAGCAGTGCTTCGGCTTCGCTGACGGGTGAGGGCAGCGCAAGGCGGGCGCTGAAACGCGAAGGCGGGCTGAACGGTGTTTGCGGATCGGGCCGGTTTCCGAGCGCCCGGTCAATCTGGTCCAGAAGGCGTTGTCCGAATCGCCGCACCACTGCGTCACGCGGCAGACGCGCAAGCTGGCCGATGGTTCGTATCCCCATCCGCTCCAGCGATTGAAATGCAGCGGTTTCGGCATCCAGGCAGGTAACCGGCAAGCGGTTCAGGTGATGTTGCAGCGTTTCGCGATCTTCGACGCTGACGCCCAGCCGGCAGCGGGCGAGCCAGTATGCACCGAGCGGGGTCGGCGCGACGGCGATCAATGTATCGAAACCCAGTTGCGAAGCGGATTCGTTGACTTGGCTGCACAGCGCGTCGAGGCCGCCAAACAGCTTCAGGCTCGCACCGATTTCGAGCAGCAGCGAATCCGGAGCGTGCACGCTGACTTGTGAAGTGAACTGCAATGCCCACAGGGCGGTTGCTTCGAGGCAGCCTTGCTCGGCGCTGGTATCACGGATGCGCGCGTTCAGTTCCGGTAACAGTGCGTAGGCCGCGGACAATGACATGCCGTCACGGATGCCCGCAACTGCGGCACGCTGCTCGCAGGCAACGATCAGCGGGGCGTTGCCGCCGCTGGTGACCACCAGCGGGTCCTGCGGGGTGCCGGCGCGCAGGAAAGCCTCGATCGGCAACCGGGGAAGGTTCAGGCACAGCCACAGCATCGTCGGTGTGCGGCGTCAGGACCTGTACACCCGTCCCAGGCGCAAGGGGGCAGCCAGCCCGCCGCCGCGGCGCTTCAGCACCTCGACGCAGACGTTGTCGATGCTGCCGCCGATGCGCAACCGGTAAGGCACGGGAGAGGTGCGCGGTGCGGCCCCCGGTTGCGTAAAGTAGACGCCGAGCGTGCGGCCGGTTTCGGTGGCGAGTTGCAAACGGCGAATGGCCTGTTCCGTCATCGTTGCCGGCCATCCGAGAACGGCGCTGCAGGTTCCCGAACGCAGCGCCTGCTCCATCGACCACAAGGCATCGGCACTGCGCGCGGCGCGGATCACGACCACTTTGGCAAGGTCGACTCCGGCCAGAGACAGTGCCGGTGCGTAGGGAATGTATGGCGGATTGATCAGCGCGATCCAGCGTTCGTCTTTCGACAACCGGGCCAGCGCGGGCAGCAGAACCGATACTTCGCCAATGCCTTCGCGCTGTGCGATGA
>LJTS01000067.1:2763-11958 GCA_001304425.1 Betaproteobacteria bacterium SG8_40 | reverse complement strand
ACCTGCGCGGCGGAAAAACGCCGCCGGCGCAAGAAGGGCGAACTGCCCACGCCGACCAAACGGCTGTTCATCAACGAGGCGGTCTGCGAAGGCTGCGGCGACTGCGGCGTGCAATCCAACTGCACCTCACTCCTGCCATTGGAGACCGAGTTCGGACGCAAGCGCACCATCGATCAATCCTCGTGCAACCAGGACTATTCGTGCGTGAAAGGCTTTTGCCCCAGCTTCGTGACGGTTGAGGGCGGGACGCCACGCAAATCCCGACTGGCAAAGGGAGCGAAGGACTCCGATTTTGCACCGCTGCCGCAACCGGTGATACCGCAAGCCAGCGAGTCGACCTACAACATCCTCATCACCGGCATCGGCGGCACTGGCGTCATCACGGTCGGCGCGCTGATCGGCATGGCGGCGCACCTCGAGGGCAAGGGCACATCCGCTCTGGACATGACCGGCATGTCGCAGAAAAACGGCGCCGTCACGTCCCATGTACGCATTGCCAAAACGCCGGATCAGATTCGCGCCCAGCGCATCGCCGCCGGAGAAGCAGACCTGGTCCTCGGCTGTGACATGCTCACCGCCGGCGCCGCGGATGCACTGGGCAAGACACGCGCCGGTCGCACGGTTGCCGTAATCAACACGCACCAACAGCCCACCGGCCAGTTCGCGCAAAACGCGGATTGGCAATTTCCGGCCGAGCGCATCCGGTCGCTGATCAACGAAGCGGTCGAGGACCGGGCGCATTTTCTCGACGCCACCCGGATCGCAACGGCACTGATGGGCGATTCGATCGCGACCAACCTGTTCATGCTCGGCTTTGCATTCCAGAAAGGCCTCATCCCGGTCGGCGAAGCGGCCTTGATGCGCGCCATCGAACTCAACGGCGTGGCGATCGAAGCGAACAAGCAGGCGTTCCTCTGGGGACGCCGAGCGGCAGCCGATCTGGGCGCGGTGGAACGTGTTACCGCCCCGGCCCATGCGGTCGTTGTCAAACTTCCCGAGACCTTGGACAAACTGATCGCGCGCCGCGTCGAATTTCTCGCTGCGTATCAGAATGCGGCTTACGCAAAACGATACAGCGATCTGGTCGAGCGGGCGCGTGCTGCAGAAGCAGGCATCGGCAAAGGCGACAAACTGACCCGGGCCGTTGCAACGTATCTGTTCAAGCTCATGGCCTACAAGGACGAATATGAAGTCGCGCGCCTGTTCTCCGATCCGTCTTTCGAGGAACGGCTGCGCAAGACCTTCGACGGCGACTTCAGCATCAGGTACAACCTCGCGCCGCCATTGCTGGCAAAACGCGATGCGCAGGGACACCTGACCAAATCCGAATACGGCGCGTGGATGAAACACGCGTTCCGCCTGCTGGCGCGCCTCAAGTGGCTGCGCCAGACGGCATTCGATCCGTTCGGTCAGACGCAGGAACGCAAGACCGAGCGCCGGCTGCTTCGCGATTACGAAACGACCATCGACCATTGCCTGAGCGCACTTTCCGCGGACAACCATGACGTCGTGCTGAAACTGGCCTCGCTGCCGGAACATGTTCGCGGGTTCGGCCATGTCAAGGAACGTCACATCGGGAAGTATGATGCCGATCGCGAAGCCTTGCTTAACCGCCTGAACATCTCCAGACTCGTCCGGGCGGCATAAAGCCTGCTCCGTACGGGATTTACGTTTACGTTAACGTCAACCATAATGCGTCTTTGCGCGGCGCGACCGGCTCTGCCCCGCCCGCCGTTTGACAACCATTTTTCCGGGTTAAGCCAATGACCGACCTCAGCCATAAACCCGCGGCCGCCAAACAGGGTGCTGCTCCGAAAGTCCGCTTTGTCACGGCCGCCAGCCTGTTCGACGGTCACGATGCCTCGATCAACATCATCCGGCGCATGTTGCAAGGCGGCGGCGCGGAAGTCATTCACCTCGGCCACAACCGCTCCGTCGAAGAAATCGTCACTGCCGCGCTGCAGGAAGATGCGCATGGCATTGCGGTCAGCTCCTATCAGGGCGGACACATCGAGTATTTCAAATACATGATCGACCTGCTGCGCGAACGCGGCGCCGATCACGTCAAGGTCTTCGGCGGCGGCGGCGGCGTCATTGTCCCTGCCGAGATCAAGGAACTGCACGACTACGGCGTCGCCCGCATCTACTCTCCCGAGGACGGCGCGACCATGGGTCTGCAGGGCATGATCGACGACATGCTAAAGCGCGCCAGCCAGGACCTGTGCGCCGATCTGCCGAACTCGCTCGACAAACTCAAGGCCGGCGACCAGCGTGCGCTGGCGCGCATCATCACCGGCATCGAAGGCGCGGCGCTGCCGGAGAAACTGCACAAGGCGCTGCTCTCGGAAGCGGAGAAGCTCGGTGAGGTACCCGTGCTCGGCATCACCGGCACCGGCGGCGCAGGCAAATCCTCCCTCACGGACGAACTGATACGCCGCTTTCGCCTGGATCAATCCGACGACCTCAACATCGCCATCATTGCGGTCGACCCGTCACGGCGCAAAACCGGGGGCGCTCTGCTGGGCGACCGAATTCGCATGAATGCCCTTGGTAGCAACCGCATTTACATGCGCTCCCTCGCCACCCGCGGCGGCGGCAGCGAGATTGCGGCCTGCCTGCCCGACGTGATCGCAGCAACCAAGTGTGCCGGATACGACCTGATCGTGGTCGAGACCTCGGGCATTGGCCAGGGCGACGCAGCCATCGTGCCCCACGTCGGCACCTCCCTGTACGTCATGACGCCGGAGTACGGTGCCGCCAGTCAACTCGAGAAGATCGACATGCTGGATTTCGCCGACTTTGTCGCCATCAACAAGTTCGACCGCCGCGGCGCCGACGACGCGTTGCGCGATGTCTCCAAGCAGTACCAGCGTAACCATCAACTTTTCAAGGCGGCGCCGGACACCATGCCGGTTTTCGGAACCATTGCATCGCGATTCAACGATGACGGCGTTACGGCCCTGTACCAGGCCATCGTCGAGAAACTCAAGACAAGAGGCCTGAAGGCGAAACAAGGCCGTCTCGAAAAAGTGACGGTGCGTTCGTCGACCAGGGTCGCAAGCGTGGTGCCCCCGGAACGGGTCCGGTATCTCGCTGACATCGCAACAACCGTTCGGCAATACAAACAACATGCGATCGAACAGGCCCGTGTTGCGCGCGAGCGCCAGCAACTACGCGCAGCCAGGGCCATGCTCGCCGCCGAATGCGGCGAGGAAGTCGGCAATCTCGTCACGCTGGCCGACGCCCGCGAGGCCAAACTCGATGCTGGCGCGAAGAAACTCCTCGACATGTGGCCCGATATGCAAAAGGCCTATTCGGGAGACGAGTACGTAGTGAAGATTCGCGACAAGGAAATTCGCACCAAACTCACCAGCAAGTCGCTGTCCGGCACCCTGATCCCGCGGGTGTCGTTGCCGCGCTACGAGGACCACGGCGAACTGCTCAAGTGGCTGATGCTGGAGAACGTGCCGGGGTCCTTCCCTTATACCGGCGGCGTGTTCGCCTTCAAGCGCGAGAACGAGGACCCGACACGCATGTTCGCCGGCGAAGGCGACGCCTTCCGCACCAACAAGCGCTTTCATCTGCTGGCGAAGGAAATGCCCGCCAAGCGACTGTCGACCGCGTTCGATTCGGTCACGCTGTATGGCTTCGATCCGGACCTGCGCCCCGACATCTACGGCAAGATCGGCAACTCGGGAGTGTCCATCGCCACGCTCGACGACATGAAGGTGCTGTATTCGGGCTTCGACCTGTGTGCGCCCAACAACAGCGTCTCGATGACCATCAACGGTCCGGCCCCGACAATACTCGCGATGTTCATGAACACCGCGATCGACCAGCAGCTCGACAAGTTCCGTGACGATAACGGCCGTGAACCAACCGCCGACGAAGCAGAGAAAATTCGCGAATGGACGCTCGAAACGGTGCGCGGCACGGTACAGGCCGACATCCTCAAGGAAGACCAGGGCCAGAACACCTGCATCTTCTCGACGGAGTTCAGCCTCAAGGTGATGGGCGATATCCAGGACTACTTTATCCACCACAACGTACGCAACTTCTACTCGGTGTCGATTTCCGGGTACCACATCGCCGAAGCCGGGGCGAACCCGATTTCGCAACTGGCGTTTACGTTGAGCAACGGTTTCACCTTCGTCGAAGCCTATCTCGCGCGCGGCATGCACATCGACGACTTCGCGCCTAACCTGAGTTTCTTCTTCAGCAACGGCATGGACCCCGAGTACACGGTCATCGGCCGCGTAGCGCGGCGCATCTGGGCGGTTGCGATGAAGAACCGCTATGGCGCCAACGAGCGTTCGCAGAAACTGAAATACCACTGCCAGACATCCGGGCGTTCGCTGCACGCACAGGAAATCGACTTCAATGACATCCGCACCACGCTGCAGGCGCTGATCGCCACCTATGACAACGCCAACTCGCTGCATACCAACGCCTACGACGAAGCCATTACCACACCGACCGAAGAGAGCGTGCGCCGGGCGATGGCGATCCAGCTCATCATCAACCGCGAATGGGGACTGGCCAAGAACGAGAACCCGAATCAGGGCAGCTTCGTCATCGACGAACTGACCGAACTGGTGGAAGAAGCGGTACTCAGGGAGTTCGAATCGATCTCCGAGCGCGGCGGCGTGCTCGGCGCGATGGAGCTTGGCTACCAGCGCGGCAAGATCCAGGAAGAGTCGCTCTATTACGAGCACCGTAAACATGACGGCTCCTACCCGATCATTGGCGTTAACACCTTCCGCAATCCGCACGGCGACACCACGCCGCAGGAAATCGAACTGATTCGTTCCTCCGAAGACGAAAAGCAATCGCAACTCAAGCGGCTGCAGACCTTCCATGAACGCAATAGCGGCGCAAGCGATGCGATGCTGAAACGGCTGCAACAGACCGTGATTGACAACGGCAATGTGTTCGCCGTACTGATGGATGCAGTACGCGTCTGTTCGCTCGGACAGATCACCCACGCGCTATTCGAGGTCGGAGGCCAATACCGCAGGAGCATGTAAGCGCGGCGAACTGCCGCCGCACCTCATAACAAACAATTTTCGGAGGAGAAGCAGTGACGCAACAACTCACCCTGGACAGCGTTCGGGTTCATGCCCTGTCAGTACCGCTCAGAAGGCCCATCGTTGCCAAAGTCGGCACCTTCGAGCAATGGCCGTTCATTCTGATCGATGTCCGCACCAAGGAAGGCGTTGTCGGTCACAGCTACCTCGAGCCTTACGTAGCCAAGGCGGTGAAGCCGATTACACAAGTCATCGAGAACATTGCCGACGAATTCAAGGGCAAGCCGATCGCGCCTCTGGACGTCTATGGCGGCGCGATGAAAACCCTGCATCTGAACGGCCGCCAGGGGATGACGGTGATCGCGCTGTCCGGCCTGGACATGGCGATCTGGGATGCGCTCGCCAAAGCCGCCAACCTGTCGCTGGCTTCGCTGCTCGGCGGCAGTCCCGGCCCCATTCGCGCGTACAACACCAATGGCCTGTGGCTGATCCCGAAAGAGGAAATTGCTGCGGAAGCAAAGTCCCTCGTTGCGCAAGGCGGCTTCAAGGCCATCAAGATGCGCCTTGGCCGAGCGACATTGAAAGACGATATCGAAGCGATCCGGATCGTGCGCGACGCGGTCGGCGACGACATCATTCTCATGAGTGACTTCAACCAGGGCCTGACGCTTGGGGAAGCCCTGCAGCGCATGCATGGGCTCGACGATCAGGGGCTGTACTGGTTCGAGGAACCGATCGCGTATGACGACTACGAGGGCTGCGCGCAAATCACCCGCGAGATGAAAACGCCTCTGTCCATTGGCGAGAACATCTACGGCTCGCGCGATTTTCTCAAGGCCGTCAACGCGAAGGCAGCTGACCTGTTCATGCCTGATCTGATGCGCATCGGCGGCGTCACCGGCTGGATGCGTTCGGCAGCCATTGCCGGCGCCGCCGGACTGCCGCTATCGAGTCACCTTTATTCGCCCATATCCGCGCAACTGCTGCGGGTGAGTGAGTCTGCCGACTGGCTGGAGTGGAGCGACTGGGCCGAACCCTTCCTCGCCGAGCCATTCGAAGCCAAAGACGGCCACGCCGTGGTCTCCGGCAAACCGGGCAACGGACTGGCCTGGAACGAGGCCGCGCTGAAGAAATACGCAATGTCGCGATAAGCCGCGACGGTATCGTTGCCGCAGCCGCCCGCGGCAGCAGAACTCCCGCTGCGGTTCCGGGGACAGGGCCGGATATCCCGCGTGCTACCATCGCCGCGCTGTCGATCCCTCACATCTTCCCAGGTAATGCAACCCGATTACATCGTCGTTGGCGCCGGCACCGCCGGATCGCTATTGGCCGCGCGGCTCGCCGAATCGAATGCCAACGTGCTGCTGCTCGAAGCGGGTCCGGAAGCCCGGCATCCGATGATCCACATTCCAGCCGGCGTGCGCTCGCTGCATCGAAACCCGGCGCTGAACTGGACCTACTTCACCGAGCCCCATCCCGACACCGCTAACCGCGCGATTCATTGGCCGCGCGGCCGCGTGATCGGCGGCAGCGGCTCCATCAACGGCATGCTCTACGTGCGCGGCAATCCGGGGGACTACGATGACTGGTCCGACATGGGTTGCAGCGGCTGGTCCTATGCCGATGTGCTGCCCTACTTCAGGAAAACCGAGCGATACGAATCGGGCGATCCGCATTACCGCGGCAAGGACGGGCCACTGAATGTTGTCGACTACAAGTCCCACCTCAATCTGACGCATCGTTTCGTGCAAGCGGCGCAGCAAGCGGGACTCCCATTCAACAGGGACTACAACGGTGAGCAGCAGGAGGGTGTCGCCTACTCGCAGATGACCCGGTTGGGGCGCTTTCGCGGCTCGACTGCGTTCGCATTGTTGCGCCCTGCGCGTTCGCGACCGAATCTGCAAGTGACCACCAACGCCTTTGTCACGAAACTGGTGTTCGAGGGCAGGCAGTGCGTCGGCGCCACCTTTCGCAAGTCCGGCCAGGATACGACGGTGCGGGCACGGCGCGAAGTCATACTGTGTGGTGGCGCGATCAACTCTCCGCACCTGCTGATGCTCTCGGGCATCGGCCCCGGCACGGAGCTGCAGTCGCTGGGCATTCCCGTGCTTCATGACGCCCCCGGCGTCGGCAAGAACCTCATCGACCATTACTACGGTGGCATCTCGGCCCGCGTCAGGAATGAACTGTCGATCAATCAGCTCGCGCGCGGATGGCGTCTGGGCCGCGAGGTGCTGCGTTTTCTCGTGATGGGCGAGGGTGCGCTGACTTACGGGATAACGGCATCAACAGTGTTCACGCGCAGCCGTCCGGAACTGGCCCGGCCGGACCTGCAACTGCTGTTCACGCCGGCGAGCTACAACCGTGAGCGCTTCGGCGAGCTTGAAGCCGCGCCCGGCGTCACCGCAGTGGTGTGCATCGTCCAGCCGCAGAGCCGCGGCGCGTTGACGCTTCAATCGGCCGATCCGAACCTGCCGCCACGCATCGAGCCGAACTACCTGACCGCAGCCAACGACGTGCACGCACTACTGGCCGGCGTGCATCTGGTGCGCCGGATCTTCACCGCGCCGGCCATGGCGAAATGCATGGTTGGCGAGACTTACCCGGGACCGCAAGCGAACACCGATGAGGCCATCGTCGACGCGCTGCGCTTGACCGGCACCACCGGCTATCACGCCGTCGGCACCTGCCGCATGGGCTCCGATGCCGAGGCGGTGGTCGATCCGCAACTGCGGGTCAACGGCGTGGAACGGCTGCGCGTGGTCGATGCGTCAATCATGCCGATGGTGCCGACCGGCAATACCAATGCGCCGACCGCGATGGTCGCGGAGAAAGCGGCAGACCTCATTCGCGCATCCGCATAACCGGCGAGGCCTGCGCCCGCTGTTGTCGCCGCTCCCGTGCGCGCACTTCGCGGAATTCAGGTCGGCAGGCGCGACGGCTTGCCGTCCTTGTCAGTGAATGGAAATATCCCCGCCTTGAAGCTGTTCGCCATGTGGCGCGCGACGCGGATCGCCGTTTGTGCATCCGGCGGTGCCAGTTCGTCGGTTGCAGCGCTTTCGAACGCGGCAAGCCAGTGATCGAAGGCCTCGGGCTCGAACTTCAGTTTCATGTGCGGCGCGTAGGCATTGCCCCGGTAGCGGCCGGTGCCGTGGATCACGCCCGACCAGAAGTCGGCAACCACCTTGATATGCGGCTCCCAGTCGTGAATGGCTTCGCGGAAAATCGGACCGAGCACCTCGTCGGCCAGTGATCGCTCGTAAAACAACCGCACCATGCGCTCGATAGCGGCTTCCTTTTCGTTGCTGGCAGTCATGTCAGTCGGTATTTGAATACAGACGAGATTATCGCGCCACGTAAACAGCCTTTGCTCGACCCAGGTCAAAGAGGCGATTCATCCGGGAGGAGACATCAGCAAACCGATACCAATCCATCAGGCCTTGATGGACCAAAGCAAGTTCCGTATTCTGTATACAAAGCTGTTTTCGGCCGAGACGCCAACGGTGGTTTCAACCGAACCCTGATTCCCTTCACAATCTCCACCTTGCACCGAGTGCGCGTGCCCGTGGGGTTTGTGCCCATGATCGGGTGGGCAACGGCCGCAGTTAGTACTTTCTTACACAGAACAAGACACCCAGAGGAGCAGAGCATGAGCTCACCCATCCGCGTATTGCTGGCCAAAGTTGGCCTCGATGGTCACGACCGCGGCGTCAAAGTCGTTGCGCGAACGCTGCGTGATGCCGGTATGGACGTGATCTATACCGGCCTGCATCGCACGCCGGAAGAAGTCGTGCACTCGGCGGTGCAGGAAGACGTGGACGTGCTCGGCATCAGCCTGCTGTCCGGCGCACACATGACCATTTGCCCCAAGATCATGAAGCTGCTGGCCGAGCAGGACGCCGCCGACACCATCGTCGTGGTCGGTGGCGTGGTACCGGATGAAGACGTCGCCCCCCTTAAGGAAATGGGGGTGAAGGAATTGTTGCTGCAAGACACCCCGCCGAAACAGATTGTCGAGACACTCGAACGTCTGGTCGCCGAACGCGGCCCGCGCTAGGGAGAGCGGCCCATGCAGATGGAAGACTGGTCGTTTCCGCCGCGTTACGACAACAGCTACCGGCCCGTTCCGTCCAGCCGCTACTGGTTCCCGGTGCGCGAGACGATGCCG
>LJTS01000067.1:0-2736 GCA_001304425.1 Betaproteobacteria bacterium SG8_40 | reverse complement strand
CCCGCCGATCGCGATGCGGCAATCGTCGAACGTCTCCGCGAAGTATGTACTTACGCTTATCAGAATGCGCCGTTCTACAAGAAGCGATGGGAGGAAGCCGGGTTTCATCCGGATCAGATTCGTTCGCTCGAGGACTTCGAAGAGAAGGTTCCTGTCATCACCAAACGCGACCTGCGCGCGTCGCAGGCCGAGGTCGAACCGTTCGGCGACTACCTTTGCATTCCGCGCGAGGATGTCTTTCACGTGCACGGCACTTCGGGCACGACCGGCCGGCCTACCGCCTTCGCCATCGGCCGCAACGACTGGGATGCCATCTCCAACGCACAGGCGCGGGTCATGTGGGGCATGGGTGTGCGTCCCGGCGACACGGTTTTTCTGGCCGCCATATTCAGCCTGTATCTGGGCAGTTGGGGCGCGCTGGCCGGCACCGAGCGCCTCGGCGCGACGTCGTTTCCGTTCGGCGCCGGCGCCTCGGGAATGAGCGCACGGGCGGTGAACTGGATGGCGCAGATCAGGCCAACCGCTTTCTACGGCACGCCGACCTACGCCCTGCATCTTGCCGAAACCGCCGTCAAGGAAGGGCTTGACGCAAGCGACTTCGGGCTGAAGCAACTCATTTTTTCGGGAGAACCCGGCGCGTCGATCCCCTCGGTGATCGAGAAACTAGAAGCAGCCTTCGGCGCGAAAGTCTTCGACGCCGGCTCGATGGCGGAAATGACGCCGTGGATGAACGCGGCGGGCACGCTGGAAAGCGCTCCCGGCATGTTGCTATGGCAGGACATGGTCTACACCGAAGTCTGCGACCCGGCAACGTTCCGACGCGTGCCGTACGGCTCGCGCGGCACGCCGGTCTACACGCACCTGGAGCGCACTTCCCAGCCGATGATCCGGCTGGTATCCGGCGACCTGACGATCTGGGAAGACGGGCCGAATCCGTGCGGGCGCACCTACCCGCGGCTGCCGCAGGGCATCTTCGGGCGCATCGACGACATGTTCACCATCCGCGGAGAGAACGTCTATCCGAGCGAGATCGATTCCGTGCTCAACGAGATTCCCGATTACGGCGGCGAGCATCGCATCCACATTACCCGCGAGGGCGCGATGGACGAACTGTTGCTGCGCGTCGAGCCGAGTCTGGAGGCGCACGCCGACGCCGGGCGCAGCCGGCAATTCAAGGAAGAAGTCGGCCGGCGCATCCTCAAGACGCTGGCACTGCGTACCGTCATCGAACTGGTCGAACCGCGCTCGATTCCGCGCACCGACTTCAAGGCGCGCAGGGTGGTGGACGATCGCGACGTGTTTCGCGAGCTGAACCAGAAACTTCAAGGGAAGTAGCGGCGATGCCGGTACCCTCGATGGATCTGGTCGCGCGGCTGCTCAAGGGCGACCTTCGCGCGGCCGGACGCCTGATGTCACGCGCGGAAGCCGGAAGCGAAGAGGCACGCGCGGCGCTGGGCAAAGTCTACAAGGCCGCGGGCAAGGCCCACATCGTCGGACTGACCGGCGTGCCCGGCAGCGGCAAGTCGACCCTGGTGAGCAAACTGGTGCAGACGATTCGCGAAGACGGCCGCAAGGTCGGCGTCATCGCCATCGACCCGTCCAGCCCGTTTTCCGGCGGCTCGATCCTCGGGGATCGAATCCGCATGAGCAACCTGACGATGGACGACGGCGTGTACATCCGCAGCATGGCCACGCGCGGCTCCACTGGCGGACTGGCGCGTTCGGCACTCGCGGCGGTGGACATCCTCGATGCCGCGGGCTTTGACGTCATCATCATCGAAACCGTCGGCGTGGGTCAGGATGAGGTGGAAATCGCGCGCGCCTCGCACAGCACCATCGTCGTGTCGGCGCCGGGGCTGGGCGACGACGTGCAGGCGATCAAGGCCGGCATTCTGGAAATCGCCGACATCCACGTGGTCAGCAAGTGCGACCGCGCGGACGCCAACCGCACCATCACCGACCTGAAAACCATGCTGGCGATGGGCATCAGTGTTTCGATGAGAAACAGGGATGACAAGCCGCTGTGGCAGGTGCCGGTGGTCGGCACCAGTGCCGAGACCGGCGAAGGCATCGGGGAACTGGTGGCCACCATGGACCGGCACCGCAAGGCGCACCACACGACCGAACTCGGCGCCGAGCGGCTGCGCCGTATTGCCGAGTACCGCACGTTCAAGACGGCCGAGGATTTGCTGCGCAGCCGTTTCTTCGCCTCGACCAGCGAGCGCGTCGCGGCCTTGGTGGAACGCATATCGCGCCGCGAACTCGATCCGTTCGCGGCTTCCGATGAATTGATGAGCAACGTCGCATTGTAGAGGTGGACATGAACGCACCAACCGACCCGAAACACGTCGCGGCCTTACAGCAGCAACTGGAACTGTGGGAGAAGGATGAAGTCGCCGCTTTTCTGAAGAAACAGCCCGAGCGCGAAGAGCAGTTCCAGACGCTGGGCGGCTTTCCGGTCAAGCGCACCTACACCGCCCTCGACATCGCCGACACCCCTATCGAAGACATCGGCCTGCCGGGCCAGTACCCGTTCACGCGCGGCCCCTACCCCACCATGTACCGCAGCCGCTTCTGGACGATGCGCCAGATTGCCGGATTCGGCACAGGCGAGGACACGAACAAGCGTTTCAAGTACCTCATCTCCCAGGGTCAGACCGGGTTGTCGACCGACTTCGACATGCCGACGCTGATGGGTTACGACTCGGACCATCCGATGAGCGAAGGCGAAGTCGG
>LJTS01000088.1 GCA_001304425.1 Betaproteobacteria bacterium SG8_40 | reverse complement strand
CAACGTTCACTGACGGCTGTTCATGCGCTCGCGAAATCGACTGGCCTGCCGCCGGCCGGCACTACCCGAACGATTGGGGCGTCAATAAGGAACCGGCGGCCGCAAGCGGAAGATTTCCCGGATCAGTTCTGGCCCTGCGGTCCGGTTTCGCGCCGGCGGTAGGTGCGCGGGCTGCGAAGTTCGAGATGGCGCGACAATTCCGTCAAGGCGCGACGATAGACGTCGCGCTTGAATTCAATCACGCTCTCCAGAGGAATCCAGAAGTCGTGCCAACGCCAGGCGTCGAACTCGGGACGGCTCGAGCGCCTCAGGCACACGTCCGTATCCATTCCCGTCAGACGCAACAAATACCAGATCTGCTTCTGCCCTCGGTAGGTGCCGCGGCTATCGCGGCGGATAAAGTGTTGCGGTACCTCATAGCGCAGCCAGTTACGGGTGCGCCCGAGTATCCTCACATGCTCGGCGTCAAGCCCAACCTCTTCCCTGAGTTCGCGGAACATGGCCTGCTCTGGCGACTCCCCGCTCTTGATACCGCCTTGCGGAAACTGCCACGCGTGTTCCCGTACCCGTTTGCCCCAGAAGACTTCGTTCTTGCCGTTGCACAACACAATCCCTACGTTTGGGCGATAGCCGTCACGATCGACCATGTCAGCCACCCCATGAATATATATGGGTCGATTTTTCCACAGAACCCGGCGGCTAGGGAAGTCAGATACGTAACCCCTTGTCAGAACTAGGATTAAATTCCCGGACCCCGTCCAGCATGGCCTGGAACTCGAGCCCGTAACGGCTTTCCAGCTCGTGTGCTCTCTCCCTCAGTTTCGACCAGCGCAATTCCCGGGGCTTTCGGGCGAACGCCAGCACCGCCATGTTGCCGCGTCGTCGGGCCGGAATCGTCACGACCGATTCAAACACACGCTCGATGCGTTGCAGGTAAACATCGAAATCCCGGTCGCTGGACCAGAGATTCACCACCAGCACGCCGTCGCGGGACAACGCTTTCCTGGCGTGAACGTAGAAATCCTCGGTTGCGAGCTCTCCGGCCTGTTGCCGGCCGTTGTAACCGTCGATCATCAGTACGTCGCAGGCCGCGGCTTCCTCCGCGACCCAGCGCTCACCCTGCCCGAGAACCACCGAGAAGGTGTCGTCATCGTCGGGAACCTCGAAATGCGTGCGCGCAACCGTAATCACCGCTGCATTGTTCTCGATCACCGTAATGCGCGCCAACGGGAAGTGATGGCGGATGAACTTCGGCAAAGAGCCGCCGCCAAGCCCGATCAGCGCAACTTTCCCCGGTTCGGGCACGAACAACAGAAATCCCATCATCGCGCGCGTATACGACAGCACCAGTTCGACCGGATCGCTGAGCCGCATGGAGCTTTGCACCGTATCGCTGCCCAGATGAAGGCTGCGAATGCCGTCCTTTTCGCTGATATCGACCGAGTCTTCGCGATCGAATACGCGATGAAGTCGCCATTTCCCCAGCATCAGCGCATTAATGATCGTACGCATCGTGATTGATCAGCACCCCTGCACCCGCCTGACATGAACCAGCCTCAACATAAACGTCTGTAGAATAGCGCTTTTTCAAGTTCGACAAGACCCATGCGCGTTTCGCATTTTTTCCTGCCCACCCTGCGTGAAGCACCCACCGAAGCTGAACTGATATCACACAAGCTGATGCTGCGAGCCGGTCTGATCAAGAAACTGGGCAGCGGGCTGTACTCCTGGCTGCCACTCGGTCTGCGCGTGATGCGCAAGGTCGAGCAGATCGTACGCGAGGAAATGAATCGCGCCGGGGCCGTCGAGTTGCTGATGCCGGCCATCCAGCCGGCAGAGCTGTGGCAGGAGACCGGCCGGTGGGAGGTATTCGGACCGCAAATGCTCAAGATCAAGGACCGGCACGATCGCGATTTCTGCTTCGGTCCGACGCACGAGGAAGTGATCACCGACATCGCCCGACAGGATATCCGCTCTTACCGGCAACTGCCGCTGAATCTGTATCAGATCCAGACCAAGTTCCGGGACGAGATCCGGCCGCGCTTCGGCGTCATGCGCGCGCGCGAGTTCGTCATGAAGGACGCCTATTCGTTTCACACGGGGTTGGATGACCTGAAGCGCGAATACCAGAACATGTACGACACTTATTCGCGGATATTCGACCGCCTCGGCCTCGAATACCGTCCGGTCGCGGCCGACACCGGTGCGATTGGCGGCACCGGGTCACACGAGTTTCATGTGCTTGCCGACTCTGGCGAAGACGCTATCGCCTTTTGTCCCGATTCTGGCTATGCGGCGAATATCGAACTTGCCGAGGCCGTCGCGCCGGAGACGGAGCGCGCCCCGGCGGCGCAGCCGATGGAAAAAACATCCACGCCCGGCAAGACCACGTGCGAAGCCGTCACGGCAATGCTCAAGCTGCCGCTGGAGAAATCGGTAAAGGCTCTCGCCGTGATGCATGAAGACGAGATGTTCATGCTGCTGGTGCGGGGCGATCATCAACTGAACGAAATCAAGGCTTCGAAACTTTCCGGCCTCGACCCGTTTCGCTTCGCCACCGACGAGGAAATCCAGTCGCGCGTCGGCTGCCGCCCCGGCTACATCGGTCCCGTCGGCCTTCCGCCGGAGATTCGCGTCATCGCCGACCGTTCCGTCGCAACGATGGGCGACTTCGTGTGTGGCGCCAACGAAGCGGATTTCCACTACACCGGCGTGAACTTCGGCCGCGACCTGCCCGAACCGTCGCTGGTCGCAGACATACGCAATGTCGTCGCCGGGGATCGCTCCCCCGATGGCAAGGGCACGCTGGAAATCTGTCGCGGCATCGAGGTGGGGCATATTTTCCAGCTGCGTACCAAATATTCCGAAGCGATGAAATGTACGTTTCTCGACGATGCCGGCAAGACCCAGCCGATGGAGATGGGCTGCTACGGCATCGGCGTATCGCGCATTGTCGCCGCCGCGATCGAGCAGGGTCATGACGAAAAAGGCATTATCTGGCCGCTGCCGATGGCGCCGTTCGCAGTGGCGATTGCCGCGATCGGCTACCAGCGCAACGAGGCCGTGCGCGAGGCCGCCGACGCCTTGCACCAGGCTTTGACGGAGGCCGGGATCGACGTGCTGCTTGATGACCGTGGCGAGCGCCCGGGCGTGATGTTTGCTGACATTGAGCTTATCGGCATTCCTTACCGTATTACCGTGGGCGAGCGCGGGTTGAAGGACGGCAAGGTGGAACTCTACAGCCGGAGCAGCGGCGAGAGCCGCGAGACGGATTTGAACAGCGTGGTCAGTCAACTGAAATCGGATTTATGGTCAGAAAGTTAACGATCGGCCTGGCACTGCTCGGTGGTTATTGCCTGAACGCCTACGGCGGCAATCAGCAGTACGAACCGCTCTCGGCCAGCGTCAGCACGGTACTCAGCCGGTCGGTGGCGGACACCTCCAGCCCACGCCTGTCTTTCGAAGACGAAATGGACGGCGCCGTATGGCTGGCCGACATGTCTACGCGGTTGCGCCGCCACATCGCCGACGAAGAAGAGCGCCGCGAGTTCCTGATCACCGTGCACTACGAAGCAACGCGCGCCGGACTCGACCCACAGCTGGTGCTGGCATTGATCCAGGTCGAGAGCGGTTTTCGCAAGTACGCAATCTCGACCGCCGGGGCGCGCGGGTACATGCAGGTAATGCCATTCTGGCTGGAGGTCATCGGCGATGGCGCCGATCACAATCTGTTCGACCTGAGAACGAACTTGCGCTACGGCTGCGTCATCCTGCGCCACTACCTGGATATTGAGAACGGCAATCTGTTCCGCGCGCTGGGCCGGTACAACGGTTCACTGGGCAAGGCACGCTATCCGAACCTCGTGCGCAACAAGTGGACGCGGCACTGGACCTACGTGTACGAACAACCGGGTCTGACCAAGGTATCGGGGCAGCCCGCCGCCGCGAAATCGGAACGCAAGCAGTTCTAGTCAGGCGCTTCCCGCCTCAACGGACCACAAAAATTCTGCTGGCACGCATGTCCGGCCGGCGCTCCCACGCCGTGTGAAAGCACCCGGCCCGCTTACGCCGCCCTGGTGGAGGCCGCCTTCGCAGGGGTGAGGCTGGCGATTTCCGCGAGCGTCATATCCACTACGCTCTCACTGCTCTTGACGATCCGCGTCACGAGGTTGCGTATCGATTGGTCATCGGTTGCATTGGCCGCGTCGGCATGCAGGACGAAACTGCGCAGCACATCGACAACGTTTATGGAACTTGCGTCGCGTGCCAGCACCCAGCCATTGCCCTGCAACTTGGCAACCCAGCCGGCAGTGACCAGCCGGTCCAGAATGAACTCCATTTCCTCCCACGGCAACTGCACAATGGTGCGTAGTTGCTGCAAATTGAGCACTTCGCCACTCTGGTGCGCGCGCGCCAGCAACACGATGGTTTCAAGCGCATCGACAAACAGCGATCCCGGCGGGCCCGGGTTCTTCACGCCACCGGTTCGCCAGTAAGACAGCCCGGACGTAATCACAGCGGCGAAGATGATGACGACCCACGAGGCATAGACCCACACCAGGAAGATCGGCACGCTTGCGAAAGCACCGTAGACCAGCTTGTAATTGCTGAAATTGGCAATGAACTGGCCGAATCCATACTTCATTGCTTCGAAAAACACTGCGGCGAACACGCCACCGACCGCTGCGTCAAACATGGATACCTGGCGATTCGGCACCATGCGGTACAGCAAGCCGAAGGCCAGTGCCGTCAAGCCGAGCGGCACGAGTTTCAGCATTTCGATTGCGACGATTGACGGAATGCCCATGGCATCGTGGCTCAGACGGACCAGCCATGACCACAGGGTCAGGCTGCCGCCCATCAGCAACGGGCCCACAGTCAGAATCGACCAATAGATCAGCACCCGTTGCACCAGCGGCCTTGGCCGCTTCACCCGCCATATCGTATTGAACGCCCGGTCGATGGTGAGCATCAATGCGATTGCACTGATCACCAGAACGCTCACCCCGGCTGCGGTCAGCCTGGCGGCGTTGTTCGAGAACTGTTGTACGTAAACCGAGATGACATTGCTGCCCGCCTGCGGCACCAGATTGCCCAGCACAAATTCGCGCAGGCGTTCGGACAGTTCGCTGAACACCGGGAAAGCTGTCATGAACATCAGCGCAATGGTGATCAACGGCACCAGCGCCAGCAGCGTCGTGAACGTCAGGCTGCCGCAAAGCTGGAAGCAGCGCTCCTCGCGAAATCGCGAGTAAACCAGGGAAACGAAATTCGCCAGCAGATAGAATTGCCGCCCGAGGCTGACGGGCGGTACTTTCCTGGGAGCGATGGCCGGCGTCGGACCCGCGAGCTTGTCGCTTTCTGTTTTCGTCTTGGTAGTCATGAAGAGGCCGGGAAACGCGGCGTGTGGTAACGTCAGACCGTCCCGGAGAAGCTAAAGCCATGCCCGAAATTCTCGTTCTCTACTACTCACGCAACGGCAGCGTCAGACAAATGGCGCAGCTCGTAGGGCGTGGGGTCGAATCGGTCGAGGGAATGTCGGCACGATTGCGCACCGTGCCCGCCGTTTCCACGGTAGCCGAAGCCGTTGAACCCGACGTCCCCGAGGCCGGCGCCCCCTATGTCGAACGCCGGGATCTGGAGGAGTGCGCCGGGCTCGCTCTGGGTAGCCCGACGCGCTTTGGCAACATCGCGGCGCCGATGAAGTATTTCCTCGACGGCCTCGGTGCCCTGTGGCTGAGCGGCAGCCTGGCAGGCAAACCGGCCGCGGTATTCACCTCGTCGTCTTCGTTGCATGGCGGCCAGGAGACAACCTTGCTGTCGATGATGCTGCCGTTGATGCATCTCGGCATGATCATGGTTGGCCTGCCGTATACCGAACCCGAGTTGCTTTCCACGCGAACCGGCGGCACGCCTTACGGAGCCAGCCACGTTGCCGGGATCAATAACGACCAACCCGTGAGCCAGGAGGAACGGCGCTTGTGCATCGCCCATGGACGCCGTCTGGCCACCATTGCCGGAAAACTTGCCGCATGAGCGAGACGGCAAGCCGTGCGACCGAGGCGCGCCGCCTGCTGCGCCGCTTCAGAACCGGGGTGGCGGGCACACGCAGTGTGCGCTACGAAGACTACCCCTATACCGCTGCGTTGCCTTTTTGCACCGACCAGCAAGGGCGCATCGTTGTGTTCGTCAGCCACCTCTCCGAGCACACGAAGGCCTTCGCGCGCGATGCGCATGTTTCGTTCACGGTATCGCCCTCCAACCCGGATTTCCGGCCTGAAGCACGGCTGACTGTACTGGGGAGAATCGGCGGCAACGACGACGACGCCGTCGCAGCGCGCTACCTGAGATTCTTTCCCGACAACCGGCGTTTTCTGGAAATCGGCGGTTTCCGCTTTCACACCATCGACCCCGATCACGTCCGCCTGATTGCCGGCTTCGGCAGCGCGCACTGGATCAGGGGGGATGCGGCGCTTGCTGAAAAATACCCGCTTGCAGATGCCGAGCAAGACATTCTCGACCATATGAACAACGATCACGGCGGCGCGCTGCTGCAGTACTGCCGCCATGTTCACGGCATCAATGCCACATCCGCCGAGATGGTCGGTGTCGACTGCGACGGCTTTGACGTACGTTGCGAAAACCGTCTTTACCGCTTTGACTTCGACGCGGTGGCATGTACCGCAAGCGATGCGCGGGCAGCGCTGGTCAGACTCTCGAAATCCGCGCGCCAATGATTCGCCCGCTCTATCTCATTGCCAACGGCAGCCTTCTCTTGCTCATCGCCCTGTGCATTGGCTGGGAACTGTTCCTCGCTCCGCTGCGCCCGGGAGGATCGTGGTTGGTGTTGAAGGCCTTGCCGCTGCTGGCGCCCCTGCCGGGGTTGTTGGTCGCCAAACGCTATACCTGCCAGTGGGCCTCGCTGCTGAGTCTCGCGTATTTCATCGAAGGAGTTGTGCGCGCGTACAGCGATTCGCCCCCTTCGAGCTATCTGGCCGCCATCGAGATCGTGCTCGCGACAGCTCTTTTCTTCAGTCTGATTTTCCTGGCGCGGGAACTGGGCAGGATCCGGCACTCCAGGGAACGCCGTTGATGCGCCGCTATAGCGGCCGTTTCGCGCCAACGCCATCCGGGCCGCTGCATTTCGGATCAATGATCGCGGCCATTGCCAGTTTCTGCGATGCCCGGGCTCACGGGGGGAACTGGTATGTGCGCATCGACGATCTCGACGCGCCACGGGTTATTGCCGGCGTAGCCGACGGCATACTGCGCACGTTGGAAGCGTTCTCCCTTCACTGGGATGGCCGACCGCTGTACCAGAGCGCAAACAAGCAAGCCTACCACTGCGCACTGCATCTGCTGCGCACCCAGGGTCGCGTGTTTCCCTGCGCGTGCAGCCGCAAGGAGGTGCGGGAAACCGGCGCGCCCGGTGCGGAGGGTCCCGTTTACTCGGGCGCCTGCCGCAATGGACTGCCCGCTGGCCAGCGCGCAAGGTCGCTGCGTCTGCTCGTTGACAACGACACAGTCACGGATTTCAACGACCGGCTGCAGGGAAATATCCGGCAAAACCTCATGACCGAAGTCGGCGATTTCGTCGTATACCGGTCAGACGG
Source organism: Betaproteobacteria bacterium SG8_40 (assembly GCA_001304425.1). Taxonomy (GTDB): domain Bacteria; phylum Pseudomonadota; class Gammaproteobacteria; order Burkholderiales; family Eutrophovitaceae; genus SG8-40. The sequence goes on along the minus strand of LJTS01000088.1, from coordinate 1,639 downwards.
GGCTTTCACCTATCACTTTGCCTGCGTCGTCGACGACGCGCTGCTGGGCATTACCGATATCGTGCGCGGCGCAGACCTGATCGACTCCACGCCGCGCCAGATTCTTCTCCAGCGCCTGCTCGGCCTGCCGACGCCGGGTTATCTTCACCTGCCCGTCGCCGTCAACTCCGACGGCGAGAAACTATCCAAGCAGACCCGGGCAGCGCCTGTCGATCCTTCCCGCGCAGCGGAAATCATCCATGCCGTGCTGCGTTTTCTTGGCCAACACCCGCCCGCCGAACTTGCCCGGTGGCCGGCTGGAACGGCGCTTGACTGGGCGGTAAAAACCTGGCGGCGCGAACGGCTTCCGGCCGCGCGCGCCATCGCGTCACCCAACGATTCTTTTTCACCCGTGTACAGCTAAAAGCGGAATCAACATGTCCAACAGAACGCTATCCTTGTCCGAAAACCTCAACGCCTATCTGCAGGAAGTTTCATTGCGGGAACCGGAACTGCTGGCAAGACTTCGCGACGAAACCAGCCGCCTTCCGCTGGCGGCGATGCAGATCACCCCGGAGCAGGGACAATTCATGCAACTGCTGGTCAAGGCCATGGATGTCCGGCGCGCCATCGAAATCGGCGTATTCACCGGCTATTCCAGCCTGTGCGTTGCCCTGGCAATGCCCCATGACGGCCGCGTCATCGCCTGCGACATTGACGAGTCATGCACCGCTATCGCCCGGCGTTACTGGAAGGAAGCCGGCGTCGATCAAAAAATCGAACTGCGCATTGCGCCCGCCCTGCAAACGCTTGACGCGATGATAGAGAATCAGCTGCAGGACAAGTTCGACTTCGCGTTCATCGACGCGGACAAGACCGCCTACAAGGAATATTACGAGCGTGCACTGGTCCTGATACGGCCCGGCGGCCTCATCGCCGTGGACAACACGCTATGGAACGGAAACGTCGCCGATCCGCAGAATCAAACCGAGGATACGCGGGCGATCCGCGAGTTCAACCGCCAACTGCATTCCGACTCGCGCGTCGACATTTCGCTGCTGCCGATCGGCGACGGCCTGACGCTCGCGCTCAAACGCTGACCGGAACCCGGGCTCCGAGCCGGTCATCATTGATCTTCCATGCCCGACGCCCCGGTTCCGGATTCATCAGCAGGCAGCAATTCCGCCAGCGCATCCGGTAACTTGTAGTCGGGGTAGCGCTCGCGGAAATTCCTTACTGCCGCCCGCGCCAGCTCGCGATTGCCCAGCGCCAGCTGTTCCTCGATATCGGCAATCCACTGCTCAGGGTCACGCGCCGCAGATCGGGTATCACTGTTTGCTGGCGCCGGCACCCGCGCTGAACTCATGCCCGAGGGCGCCGTTGCGCCATCCCTGTCCCCGATAACGTCTGCCGGCTCGGTCTCTACTGCCGTCGCCGGTGCCGGGGAGAACGCTTGCGTCGGAGCCGCAACGGGCGCGGCGGCTTCCTCCGTTGCGACATCCGCATCGACGCGCGACGCATCAGCCTCGCGGCGACGCTCGACCGGCACAGCGTTGTCAACCAACTTCGATTCCAGTTCTGATGACCGTGCCGGTTCCGCTGCCGGCGGCGCGACGTTACCGGCAAACTCCCCGAGCACCGGCTCCGCCGGCGTTTCCTG
>LJTS01000087.1 GCA_001304425.1 Betaproteobacteria bacterium SG8_40 | reverse complement strand
CTCTCGGCGTTCATGGGTAATCCCGGCGTACTGTTGCGCGCATATATTTATGCGCGCATGCTGGGCCGGGCCGGGATGAGACGGGTCGCGGACTACGCGACCCTGAATGCCAATTACCTGATGGCAAAGCTGTCGAAGCTGGGATTCGAACTCGCTTACCCGAAGCGCCGTGCCAGCCACGAGTTCATTGTGACGTTGCGCCACCTCAAGAGCGAGACAGGCGTGACGGCGATGGATTTTGCCAAGCGCCTGCTAGACAAGGGATTTCACGCGCCAACTACCTATTTCCCGCTGCTCGTGCCGGAATGCCTGTTAATCGAGCCCACCGAAACCGAATCGAGGGAAACGCTGGATGCCTTTGCGACGGCGATGAAGGAAATCCTCGATGAGGCTTATAGTCAGCCCGAGCTCGTAAAACAGGCACCACACACCATGCCTGTGCGCCGTCTGGACGACGTACGTGCTGCACGACACCTGGATCTGCGATGGACGGCAGCGACGTAGAAAGCCCTCATAAGGGAAAGACCGGACTGCGGCGCATCTGGAATGCGTTGTTCTACTCGATCGAAGGGCTGTCCGCCGCTTTTCGGCATGAAGACGCTTTCCGTCAGGAATCACTCCTGGCGCTTGTTCTGATTCCGGCGGCGCTCTTCATGCCGGCTAGCGGTGTCGGCAAGGCGGTGATGATTGCAAGTGTCCTGTTGGTGCTGGTCGTCGAATTGCTGAATTCGGCGATAGAGGCGACTGTCGACAGGATTTCCCTCGATAACCACCGTCTTGCCAAGCGGGCCAAGGATATAGGCAGCGCAGCGGTATTTTTGTCGCTCGTCAACGTATTGATCGTGTGGGTACTGGTGCTGTTTGCATAGGGTTCGCTGCCGGCCCCTGTGGCGCCTGGCTGCATCCCGTCGCGACCTGGCTGGACCGTAAATTCGAAATGTTCCCGTGATCCGCCGGTTGCGGGCCAAGCGTGTCGTCTGTCCGCGGCGGTGATGGCAAACAGTTGTTCGGCTGACGCGGCGCGCGCTTTCTCATTCAAGCGGCACTGTCGCCTCGGGTCGTTCGGATTTTGTCCCAGCAGTGCCGTGTTGGTAGCGGCTTGCCCCGCATCGTTGTCCCTTCCCTTTGCCGGCACTGACCCGTGGCTCGCCACGGCGGTTGCCCGCGCTTGAGGCTTGCCGTGCGCATGTACCCCCGCGCTGTTGATCCGGGCTTGCCTTGGTTGGTTTGCCGCCGTGTCCTTGTGTACCCGGCAGAAACCGGCATGACGCGGTGCCGAACGGCGGGGCAATCGATCCGGCGGGATGCGGCGTCCGGGTGTATTCCTCAGGCCCGAAGTCTGCTTAATGCAGCCTGTTACAACGGACCGTCGATGATGGTGCCGAACAGAGATATGCCAAGTTTGGAGAGGGGTAGGACCCCTTTAGTTTCAAAAAAATCATACACTTTGGCGATAAATATCGTAAAATCTCTAGGTAGACAGGTATATTGTGAGAAAATCCAATAGGTTAGCGAAACGAGGTCGGTGTCAAGGCGGGTTGGGTAGCCGATGAAAGAGGCGGGATTTTGCGAAAAGTACCGGTTCCCGGGGTTGGTCATTTCCGCGCGCTTGCTGGCAACATCGATGTCGACTTCCGTGCGTCGTAGCGGACGAACCACAACTGCCGTTGGGTTGCGGGCGTGACTTTGATCAATAGCCTTGAAATGGCGACCGCGACCCACACCGGAATGGTTCGCTCCCACAACGAAGACAGCGTCAACGTCGAGGCTGACATCGGCCTTGCCGTGCTCGCTGACGGCATGGGAGGGTATAACGCCGGCGAAGTGGCAAGCGGTATTGCGACTGCGCTGATCACCGACGAAACGAAGCAGGCCATGATGCGGCTCGACCTGCGCAAACCGGATGGCGCAAATGGCGAAACCGCGCCGTGCGCCTTGCTGCATGACGTGGTTGCCAAGGCGAACGAGTCGATCTATCGGGCGGCCAACAGCCAACCCCAGTATGCCGGTATGGGGACAACACTCGTTGTCGGCCTGTTCTACGATAACAAAGTGGCGGTAGCCCACATTGGCGATTCGCGCTGCTATCGGCTAAGAGACAACAAACTGGAGCAGATTACGCGCGATCATTCCCTGCTGCAGGAGCAAATCGACAGCGGTTTGCTTACCAAGGAAGCAGCGCGGCGCTCGCAAAACAAGAATCTGGTTACCCGCGCGTTAGGTATAGAGGTCAGTGCGGCACCGGAAGTGCATGTGCATGACGTGCGGTCCGGCGATCTTTACCTGATGTGTTCGGATGGCCTGAATGACATGGTCGAGGACGAGGATATCGAACTAGCGGTCAGTTCCCTGTCTTCGAATTTGCCCCTCGCGGCGTCGCAACTTGTGCAGATGGCGAACGACGCTGGCGGGCGGGATAATGTTTCGGTAGTACTCATCAAGATCAAGAAGGACTTCCCTGCCACCGACGGCTGGGTATCGAAAGTCCGTTCTTGGTTCATTTAGGGTCACAAGGAAGCGGCTATGGCGAAGTTAATTCTCAGTCTTGATGATCGGGTCATCAAGGATTTCGAAATCAGCAAAGAGCGCATGACGATCGGCCGCAAACCCCATAATGATATCCAGATCGATAATCTCGCCGTCAGTGGTGAGCATGCGATGATCATGACCATCCTCAATGACTCGTTTCTCGAGGATCTTGGCAGTACCAACGGGACCATGGTCAATGGCAAGGCGGTAAAAAAGCATTTTCTGCAGCCGGATGATGTTGTCGAGATTGGCAAGTACAAGCTGCGCTATGTCAATGAAAAGGCCGGCAAGGTAAGCCAGGAGGAGTTCGAAAAGACGATGGTCTTGAGAGCTCCTGCCAATCCTGCTCCGGCGGCTCCGCGACCGGCAGCGACAAATACCCAGACTGATATTCGTGGCGGCAGGCCCACTGACACCCAGGCTGGGTTTCAGACCTCGACCGTCAGTGGCGCGGGTGCCGCGCAATCCGCTTCCGGCCAGGCCGCCCCGGCTGCCAAGGGGGCGGCTGATCTGGTAAACACCCAGACTAATGCAGGCAACGCGCAGCCAAATGCTGCCAACGCTCCACAAAGTCCAGGCAAGAACGCGGCCGAGGTGCAGATGCAGTCGGGCGCCGAATCCGGTGGGACCATCCAGATTCTTTCCGGGCCTAACGCAGGCAGGGAACTGCCGCTCAGCAAACCACTGACAACCCTTGGCAAACCGGGCATGCAGGTCGCGGTCATTGCCAGGCGTCCCCAAGGTTATTTCATCACCCATGTCGAGGGTACGAATTTTCCGGTGGTCAATGGAAAATCTCTCGATGCGCAGGCTCAGAAACTCAAGGACCATGACATCATCGAGTTGGCGGGTGTCAAGATGGAATTCTTTCTGAAGGGCTGATCACGCTTCTCTCTGACCGGGCTCCAGAATCTTCTGGTCGTTTGTCTTGAACCGCAGATCGCCTTGTCATGTTTCAGCCTGCAGGAAGGCGTGGACCAAGGTACGGCACAAGCGCATTTCAGATGCTCGACGGAGCCGTCTGACGCATAGGCACTGATTGCGATGGCGTGTTCGGAAGCGGGCGCGTGTCGGAAACCGCACTCGAGGGTGCCCGCAATCGATAGCGGCCACCACGCGCTAAAGGAAGCGGCGCAGGAAGCGAGGACATTTGCCGGAATCCCTTCGTTTGATTAGCCATCGGAGTTGCAGCGTTTTCCCCGATCGCGCCGAAAATGTGCCTTGGTCCCGGCTTTACCGGCAGCGTGGCAACGCCGGTTCGACCAGTTGCGGCCGGCATCGGTGTGAGTCGTGACCGGTCATGGACTGGCGACAGGACGCTCGACAGGCCGTTGAAATGTTGACGACACCCAAGTCGTTGCGAAAGTGCGATTTGCGCAAATTTGGCAGAAATTCCAGTCATATTGAAGCCAAACTGTGCTTCCCGGGAGGTGGCTTCGTTGTTGCTTTCCAAGGTCTGCATGACCTTGTTGCCAACGATCTTGTCGATGCTGCGGGCGGTGCCATTGAGTGCTGCGCCGTCAGGTTTGTTGCCAGTGAGTTTGTTAGCGGTCCTGGAACTGCGCTGCTGGGTCCGATTGGGCCTGGCGGCGTCGTAGCGATGAACCGGGTACACCCGTTTTGGTGGGCTGGTGCGGATAAGGCGGTGAGTGGTGCCATGAGCCGGAAGCCGGGTTAGGCATGCAGCTCAGAATTCTTGGATGCAGCGGCGGCATTGGCGGAACCTTGCAAACGACTTCGATGCTCGTCGATCATGACATCCTGGTCGATGCCGGCACGGGTGTTACCGCCCTGACGCTGTCGGAACTGGAGCAGATCGACCACGTTTTCCTGACCCATGCCCACCTCGACCACATCGCGGCGCTTCCGCTGATTGTCGATACGGTCGGCACGATCAGGACGAAGCCACTGGTTGTTCATTGTTTGCCCGAAGTGAAAAAGAGTCTGCAGGACCATATTTTCAACTGGAAGATCTGGCCCGATTTTGGCCAGCTTCCCTCAAAGGACGAGCCGTTCCTGGTATGGCAGACGATTGAACTCGGGGAAACGGTTGAACTGGACGGCCGCAGGTTTACCGCGCTGCCGGCCAATCATGTTGTGCCGGCAATCGGCTACTGGCTCGATAGCGGTCAATCGAGTCTGGTGTTTACCGGCGATACGACTTCGAACGACGCATTGTGGGAAGTTGTAAATGGAATTGCGAATTTGCGCTATCTGATCATTGAAACGGCTTTTCCGAATACGGAGCGCGAGCTGGCCATTCAGTCGAAACACCTTTGCCCGAGCTTGCTGGCCGAAGAGTTGGGCAAGCTGGAACACACGGTGCAGATCTTTATCACGCACCTCAAGCCTGGCGCCGTTACGCAGACGATGGCGGAAGTCCAGGAAGATGCTTTGCAGTTCGGCCCGCGAATGCTGGCAAACGGACAGGTTTTTCGTTTTTGAATATGGAGCAGCAGGTGGCAAGCCGCTTTTGATGGTTTGACGCTGTTGAATGAATTGATCAAGAAGTACGAACTGAGGACGAGAATATGAGCACGGTCTCTGAACTGAAACCCAAGCCAGGCCAAAAAAACCTGGAGGAGATCTCTTCGAAACTTGAATTCCAGAAAAAGCTGCAAGCGGTCACCAATCGTATCCACGCGGCGCGAAATGTTGATGAGATCATGCTGGAAGTGTCGCAGGACATCTGCGCACTGTTCGGGGCCGATCGGTTGACGATCTACATCATTTCAGAGGACCGGGCGACCATCGTCTCCAAAGTCAAGACGGGCTTGTCGTCGTTCAAGGACCTTAAGCTGCCAATCAATGAACAGAGCATTGCAGGTTATGTTGCGTTAACCAAGAAGCTGATTAACATCAAGGATGTCTACGACGAGAAGGAGTTGCGCTCGCATCATCCGGAATTGCGTTTTCTTGTAGAGGTCGATCGCCGTACCGGATATCGCACCAAGCAGATGCTGGTCGCCCCCGTGGTCGACGGCGCCAGCGACGATCTCATCGGCGTCGTCCAGTTGATAAATGCGAAAAACGGCCAGCCGTTCGACGCGCTCGCTGAAGAAAATGCACTGCACCTTGGCGAAACGCTGGGTATCGCGCTCAAGCAGCGCACCAAGTCTGCCGGCGTATTGCGCGGGAAATACGATGCACTTGTCACCGATGCCGTGCTTTCCGCCGAAGAAATGGAACTGGCTACGCGCTCGGCGCGCCGCAAGAGCATTGACATAGAAGACGTGCTGATTGACGAGTTCCAGGTCAAGCCCAAGGCAATTGGCGAGGCGCTGGCGAAATTTTTCGGCGTCAGATACGAACCGTTCAAACCGGACCGGGTGAAACCGATGGATCTGCTGCGCAATCTCAAGCGCGACTTCGTCGAGAGCAGCTGGTGGATTCCGCTGGAGGAGGGCAAAGACGGACTGTTGGTGCTGACAACTGATCCGGAGAAGGTTCGCTCTTCTCGAATTGTAAATAACATCTTTTCGAAGAAACGCATCATCTATTGCGCCTCCTCCCGGAGAGAGTTTGAAGCGACCGTGGATCTGTTCTACGGGGCGACTGCCGACAACGCGTCGATCGGCGACCTTCTCGAAGGGTTGGATGACGAAAGCGACGAGGAGGGTTCGGGATCCGACGAGGTTTCACTCGCCGAAGACAACGAGGTGGTCAAGCTTGTCAACAAGGTAATCATCGATGCCTATAACCAGGGCGCGTCCGATATTCACATCGAGCCGTATCCGGGCAAGGCCAAGACGGAAATCCGTTTTCGCAGGGACGGTTCCCTGCAGCCATACATCTCGGTGCCGTCGAGCTATCGCAACGCGATCGTTGCGCGACTGAAAATCATGTGCGACCTCGACATCTCCGAGAAGCGCAAGCCGCAGGACGGCAAGATCAAGTTCCGAAAATTCGGTCCGCTCGACATCGAACTGCGGGTTGCGACCGTCCCCTCCGCCGGCGGAGTCGAAGACATCGTCATGCGGATACTGGCAGCGGGCGAGCCGATCCCGGTGGACAAGCTGGGTCTGTCGAGAGGCAACGTCGAAAAGCTCAAATCGACCGTCTCCAAGCCTTACGGCCTGTTCTTCGTCTGCGGCCCGACCGGCTCGGGTAAGACCACAACGCTGCACTCTGTGCTGGGTTACCTCAACACGCCCGAGACCAAGATCTGGACGGCTGAAGACCCGGTCGAAATTACCCAGAAGGGTCTCAGGCAGGTGCAGATGAATCCCAAGGCTGGTCTGACGTTCGCGACGGCGATGAAGGCATTCCTGAGGGCAGACCCGGACATCATCATGGTCGGTGAGATGCGCGACAAGGAAACCACCTCGATCGGTATCGAGGCCTCCCTGACAGGTCACCTGGTGTTCGCCACCTTGCACACGAACAGCGCGCCCGAATCGATTATCCGGTTGCTGGACATGGGCATGGACCCCTTCAACTTTGCCGACGCCCTGCTCGGCGTGCTTGCCCAGCGACTCGGAAAACGCCTGTGCTCAAAATGCAAGTCACCGCATGTGGCTACCAAGGATGAACTCAAATCCCTGATGGACGAATACTGCCTCGAGTTGACGCATACCGAAGGCTGGAAGAAGGATCCGAAAGGTTCGTTCGAGGCGATATACCGTGAGTGGGTGAAGGATTTCGCCGATGACAAAGGACAGTTTACGCTATACACCCCGGTTGGCTGCGACGCTTGCAGCGGCACCGGCTACAAGGGCCGTGTCGGATTGCACGAATTGCTGATTGGATCCGACGCAGTAAAGAAAAACATTCAGGAACATGCCCGTGTAGCCGAGATCGTATCGACGGCCTTGTCTGAAGGAATGCGCACCCTCAAACAGGACGGCATCGAGAAAGTGCTGCAAGGCATTACCGATATTCATCAGGTGCGGGCGGTTTGTATCAAGTAAACGGCCGTGTGACGGGGTGACCGTAATGAATATGCTGGTTGATGCAGATTTGCCGGACAGCAGGGAACTGCTACGTCGTCTCCATGAGCTGAACGAGATCGGTATCTCATTGTCTCGCCAGCGAGACACAAGGCGCCTGCTGGAGGCGATTCTGGTCGCCGCGAAGAAGATTACCAATGCCGATGGCGGCACCCTGTATCAGGTCGACCGCGAGGCGAAGATCGCGCGTTTCGAAATATTGCTGACGGATTCACTCGGTATCGCGATGGGCGGCACAAGCGGTACCGACGTGCCTTTCTACCCGGTTCGCCTATACGACCAGTCGGGTGAGCCCAATAATTCGATGGTCGTCGCCTATTCCGTTCTGCACGGCGAGACTGTCAACATTGCCGATGCCTATGCCGCTGAAGGCTTTGATTTCAGCGGCACGAAAAGCTTCGATCAGAAAACCGGGTATCGCTCCCAGTCGTTCCTGACCGTGCCGATGAAGAACCACAACGATGAAATCATCGGGGTTCTGCAGTTAATCAATGCCAAGGATCGCAGGACGGGAAGCATCGTACCCTTTACGGAGGCGGACCAGCAGCTTGCCGAATCGCTGGCCTCGCAGGCAGCGGTCGCGCTGACCAATAGCCAACTGATCAACCAGCTGGAGAATCTCTTTGAATCGTTCATCGGCCTGATCAACGGTGCAATTGACGACAAGTCTCCTTACACCGGAGGGCATTGCGAACGCGTACCGGCACTGACGATGATGCTGGCCGAAGCGGTCAACGACACCAAGGAAGGACCGTTCGCCAACTTCAAAATGACCGAGAAGGACCGGTACGAGTTGAAGATCGCCGGACTGCTGCACGACTGCGGGAAGATCACGACGCCGGTTCACGTCGTCGACAAGGCCACCAAGTTGGAGACCATTTTCGACCGGATTGCCCTTATCGATACGCGTTTCGAAATCGCAAGGCGTGATGCCGAAGTGCGGATGCTCAAGCAGCAACTCGCTGCGCCGGAAGACGCGCACGGCGAACGACGCCTGGCGGCGCTCGAGTTTGAAGCGATTTGCAGCCAGATCGAATCCGACCGTGAGTTCCTGCGCGGGGCGAACGTTGGCACGGAGAAGATGCGCAGCGAGGATCAGGATCGCGTGCGCCGGATTGCGAAAACCTATCGTTGGCGTGACATGTTTGGAGAGGATCAGGACTTTCTGACCGACGATGAGTTGAAGAACCTGACCATCTCTTCCGGCACGCTCACACAGGAAGAACGGCAGATTATCAATCACCATATCGATGTGACGATTACGATGCTGGAGGCGTTGCCATGGCCCAGCCATCTCCGCAACGTCCCCGAGTATGCTGGCGGGCATCATGAGCGCATGGATGGCAAAGGCTACCCGCGTGGACTGAGGGGCGAACAGATGTCCGTTCAGGCGCGCCTGATGGCCATTGCGGACATCTTTGAAGCGCTGACGGCGAAAGACCGGCCCTACAAGAAGGGCAAGACGCTCGGCGAGTCGCTAAGCATCCTCCGGCGGTTCAAGGAGAATGGCCACATCGACCCGGATCTGTTTGAAGTCTTCATGAAACAAAAGGTGTACATGAAGTATGCGCATCGCTTTCTTGATCCCGAGCAGATCGACGGGTTCGTTGACGCGCCGATAGCCAGCTCCGCGATCGGGTGACAACTAGCGTCATTTGATGACTGCGGCGCCCGACACACAAATTTTCCCATGCCGTGCCAGGCGCAATCCAAGCGCTGCTTCTTATTGAATTAACGTTTGGTATGGATCAAAATCAGCTTTATAAAAACTCTGCAACCTTATGGTTATTATGTGTTTCCGAGAGGGTGGCAGGACTGCCTTCAGACCCGTTCAGACCCAAATCAGACCTGGCACGGCCCTTGCCAATATAGTCCCCGAACACACACGCATCGGTGTGTTTTAATCCAATCAACGAAGGAGTGATTCATGAAAGCCGTCCAAAAGGGTTTTACCCTCATCGAACTGATGAT
>LJTS01000086.1 GCA_001304425.1 Betaproteobacteria bacterium SG8_40 | reverse complement strand
TCCACCAGCTCCATTCGTCCATGCCCAGCCACAAGCATCAACAAAAGCACACAAAGCACCCACACGCTTCGGCTGTCCAAATTTTTAAAGAGCGGAAATTAATTGGTTGCGGGGGCAGGATTTGAACCTACGACCTTCGGGTTATGAGCCCGACGAGCTGCCAGACTGCTCCACCCCGCGACCGTCAAAAATCGAGAGGCGGAATTTTAGCAATCAGCGTCACACAACGCAACAAACTCTTAATGAAAAACTGCTAGGAAACGCGCCTCGATACGCGGCGCGATGCCTCAGTCAGAGACCCATTCGAGTATGGGCCGCCACTGTGCCGTGTCGCGGCCGCTGATCGACTCGGGAAGATCAAAAATGCTGAGGCCGTTGAATGCGGCATTTGCATACACCTGGGTGTCCCGCAACCATGTGAGCACCGGCAAGTCGTACTGCTGCAGGAACGCGCTAAGCGTAGAGGCTGCCCGCGTTCTGGGATCCACGCGCATCCCCACGACGCCAATGCGCGTTTGCAGCTTACGCAGGGATTTGTCCTCGAGCAGTTCTCGGAGGAACTGGCCCGAAGCGGCCATATCGAACACCGAAGGCTGTATCGGCACGATCACCTTGTGGGCGATCTTGAGTGCCCTCTGCAGCATCTTCCCGTGGATGCCGGCCGGGGCATCGAGCACGAGCCAGCCGGCCCCGCCATGCGAGCGGCTGTTTTCTCCGGGTTTTCCGGACAGCGCACTGACCTGTGGCCGATCCGCGGGGCGCAGTGACAACCATTCCAGCGCGGAATGCTGGCGATCAAGATCCCAAAGCCTGACATCCTCGCCACCAGCACAAGCCAGCCCGCCTGCCAGGTTGGTTGCCAGTGTCGTCTTTCCCGAACCGCCTTTGGGATTGATAATCAGGACGGATCTCATATCAACAAATCAACAGGTTATACTATCTATTGAATAATTTGGTTTAACTATTTCATCATGCTTCGGCAGGCGAGCTTTCACTCCGGAGCTGCGCGCCGACGGCTGATTCGCCGGTTTCAGCCGTTTGGTCACCAGCGTCGTATTCGCGCTCCGCAACATCACCTTCGCGCGGCCCAACCCCCCGGGATTCATGGTCCGCCGCTTCAGTGTCATCGCTGAGATGACCATCCAGGGCGGCTTCCTGGTCCGGATTTTCCACCAGGGATCCCAGATCTTCCAGCGGCGGCAATTCCTCCAGCGACCGTAACGCCAGGTCATCCAGAAAACTGCGCGTCGTGGAATACAGCGCCGGCCGGCCGGGCGATTCCTTGTACCCGACAATATCGATCCAGCCACGCGCTTCCAGCGCCTTGAGTATGTTGCTGGACACCGTTACGCCCCGGATTTCCTCGATGTCCCCTCGTGTAACCGGTTGTTTATAAGCAATGATGGCCAACGTTTCCAGGACGGCACGCGAATATTTTGGCGGTTTTTGCGGATTCAGCCGGTCGAGCCGCCGCTGCAGGTCCTGGCGCACCTGGAAGCGCCAGCCACTGGCAACGTTTATCAACTCTACGCCGCGCTCATTCCAGTCAGCTTTCAACTCCTCGAGCAGACGACGGATCACATCTGCGCCGTAGTCCTCTTCAAAAAGCTGTCGCAAGTCAGTCACGGGAACGGGCTCGCCACTGGCAAGCAATGCGGCTTCAAGTGTGCGCTTGATTTGTGCGATGTCAGACTGCTGTAAGTCCATGTGTAAGCTTCACATAAATTGGAGAAAACACGCCCTGCTGCGAAAGTTGAACCATCGTTTCCTTGGCCAACTCGAGAATCGCCAACAAAGTGACAACCAACACCGGAACGCCCCGTTCCGGCTCAAACAATTCGTCAAACTGTACGAATTTGAGATTCTGCAGCCGCCGCAGAATCCGGCTCATGTGCTCACGAACGGACAGTTCCTCACGACTGATGCGGTGATGCCGCTTGACCTTTGCGCGCGCCAGCAAGCCAAGCCAGGCGTTACGCAAGTCGTCGGGGTTCACGTCCGGCAGGACCTCTTCCGTCGTCTTTTCGAACCATACCTTGACCGATGAGAAATCCCGGCCGGCCTGGGGCAACTCGTTAATTCTCTGAGCCGCAAGCTTCATTCGTTCGTACTCGAGCAGGCGCCGCACCAATTCAGCGCGCGGGTCCTCCTCGTCATCCGCGACATGGCTTGGCCGCGGCAGCAGCATGCGTGACTTGATCTCCGTGAGCATGGCCGCCATCAACAAGTATTCCGCGGCCAGTTCGAGTTGATGCTCACGCATCATTTCGACGTATTCCATGTATTGCCGCGTCAGGTCAGCCATCGGGATGTCGAGGACATCCAGATTGTGCTTGCGGATCAGGTACAGCAACAGGTCCAGCGGCCCCTCGAACGCCTCCAGTACCACCTGCAAGGCTTCCGGCGGAATATACAAATCCGTCGGTAATTCGAGTATCGCCTCGCCCCGGAATCGGGCCAGCGGGGACAAGGGCTGGGTTTCAGTAACGTCGAGGCTCATAAAGTTGGCGTCATCCGAAGTTGGCGTGTTCACGCATCAGCGCGCTACCTTAACACCTCCACACGAACGTCGCGTAGACGCGGGAACGCCATTTCTCGCTAACACTTGCTGATTCAATCGCTTGCATTACAGCAACGCGCAGAATCAAGCTGCTTCGGACGAACTGTTACGAAGCAAAGCGTGGATTATCCGGGAAAAGCTCCCGAATAATCCACCTCCGTTACGCCGAAGCCTGCTGCTCGGCTTCCTTCAGGCCTTTGGCGAAACTGATCTTGCCGCCGCGCAACCCGACCCGCACCACGTCCTTGGCTGCGAAATGTCCTTCGAGGATTTCTCGCGCTAACGGATTTTCGATACTTGCCTGAATTGCTCGTTTGAGTGGCCTCGCCCCGAAGACCGGGTCGAAGCCGACTTCGGCGATTTGCTTCAGCACTGCCTCGTCCACCTGAAGCTCCATGTCCATGTGCTGCAGGCGCTTTTCCAGATAGCCGAGCTGTATCCTCGCGATCGAAAGAATATTCTTCTCGTCGAGCGCGTGAAACACGACGACTTCGTCGATGCGGTTGACGAATTCGGGCTTGAAGGCTGTTTTCACTTCCGCCATCACCGCCAGCTTGATGACCTGGTAGTCATCGCCGGACATCTGCTGAATCATTTGCGAACCGAGATTGGACGTCATGACGATTACCGTGTTCTTGAAGTCCACGGTCCGCCCTTGCCCGTCGGTCATGCGCCCGTCGTCGAGCACCTGGAGCAACACGTTGAAGACATCCGGGTGTGCTTTCTCGACTTCGTCGAGCAGGATCACCGAGTAGGGCTTGCGGCGCACCGCCTCGGTCAGGTAACCGCCCTCTTCGTATCCGACATAGCCAGGAGGCGCGCCGATCAGCCGGGCCACCGAGTGCTTCTCCATGAACTCGGACATGTCGATCCGGATCAGATGCTCTTCCGAGTCGAACAGGAACTCTGCAAGCGCCTTGCACAGCTCCGTCTTGCCGACGCCGGTGGGGCCCAGGAAAAGGAAAGAGCCGTACGGCTTGTCCGGGTCCGCCAGTCCGGCGCGTGAGCGGCGAATCGCGTCCGAAACGAGCCGCACCGCCTCGTCCTGACCGACCACGCGCTGGTGCAGGCGGTCTTCCATATGGAGCAGCTTGTCGCGCTCGCCCTGCATCATGCGCGACACCGGGATGCCGGTGGCACGGGACACGACTTCGGCGATCTCTTCCGCGCCGACCTCCGTACGCAACAACTTGAAAGCGGCGGGTTTTTCCCCGCCGGATTCGGCCGTACTCAGCTGCGCTTCGAGCTGCGGCAGTTTGCCGTATTGCAACTCCGACACCTTTTGCCAGTCGCCTTTGCGCTTGGCGGCCTCCATTTCGAGTTTGATCCGGTCGACTTCTTCCTTGATGTGCTGCGAACCCTGGACCTGGGCCTTTTCCGCCTTCCACACTTCGTCGAGATCGGCATACTCGCGTTCCAGCTTGCCGATTTCCTCTTCGATCAGGGCAAGGCGTTTTTGCGACGCCTCGTCCTTTT
The DNA here is from genome assembly GCA_001304425.1 of Betaproteobacteria bacterium SG8_40. Taxonomy (GTDB): domain Bacteria; phylum Pseudomonadota; class Gammaproteobacteria; order Burkholderiales; family Eutrophovitaceae; genus SG8-40. The sequence goes on along the minus strand of LJTS01000086.1, from coordinate 5,482 downwards.
CTTTTTTTACCGCTTCGCGCTCGATCTTGAGTTGAATCAGCCGGCGGTCGAGCCGGTCCAGCGCTTCCGGCTTGGAGTCGATTTCCATCTTGATGCGCGCTGCCGCCTCATCGATCAGGTCGATGGCCTTGTCCGGCAGGAACCGGTCCGTGATGTAGCGGTGCGACAACTCGGCCGCTGCCACGATTGCCGGGTCGGTAATGTCCACCCCGTGGTGCAGTTCATAGCGCTCCTGCAGACCGCGCAATATGGCGATCGTGCTCTCAACGCTAGGCTCCTCGACCATGACTTTCTGGAACCGGCGCTCCAGAGCGGCATCCTTTTCGATGTACTTGCGGTACTCGTCCAGCGTGGTCGCGCCAATACAATGCAGTTCGCCGCGAGCCAGCGCCGGCTTGAGCATGTTTCCGGCGTCGATCGCGCCTTCGGCCTTGCCGGCCCCGACCATGGTATGAATCTCGTCGATGAAAACAATCGTCTGGCCTTCGTCCTGGGCCAGTTCCTTGAGTACGCTCTTGAGCCGCTCCTCGAATTCACCCCGGTACTTCGCACCCGCCAGCAACGAGGCCATGTCGAGCACCAGCACCCGCTTTCCCTTCAGCGTCTCGGGGACCTCTTCATTGATGATGCGCTGCGCCAGGCCTTCGACGATGGCGGTTTTTCCGACACCGGGTTCCCCGATCAGAACCGGATTGTTCTTGGTACGCCGCTGCAGGATCTGGATGCAGCGCCGGATTTCATCGTCACGGCCGATAACCGGATCGAGCTTGCCCTGTCGAGCGCGCTCGGTGAGATCGAGGGTGAATTTCTTCAGTGCTTCACGCTGGCCTTCGGCCTCGGCGCTGTTGACGCTCTCCCCGCCGCGCACAGCCGCGATCGCCTGCTCCAGCGCGGAGAACTCTGCGCCGTGTTCGCGGAACAGCTTGCCGGTATCGCCCTTGTCCTGCGTCAGCGCGAGCAGAAACAACTCGGATGCGATGAACTGGTCACCGCGTTTTTGCGCCATCTTGTCGGTTACATTGAGCAGGTTGCCAAGATCGCGCGACAGGTTCACGTCGCCGCCCTGCCCTTCAACTTTCGGCAAGCGGCCGATCGCCGCGCGCAAGGCCTCCCGCAGCGGGTTTATGCGCACACCGGCGCGCGACAACAGGGACACGGAGAATCCGTCCTCTGACGCCAGCAACGCGCTCAACAGGTGCTGTGGCTCGATGTAGGGGTTGTCTGAGCCGACCGCCATACTCTGGGCTTCGGCCAGGGCTTGTTGAAATCGCGTAGTCAGTTTGTCCAGGCGCATCATTTAATCCTTTGTTCGTGGTTAACCCGAACATTGGGTAGAAACCCTGCAATTTCAAGCACCAGAACTGCCCGAATTGTCTGGATCGAAAGCATGCGGCAAGCGGAGCCGGCCGCGGCCGGCGCAGCGCTGCCCCGGGATCAAGCGCATCGTGTCACGCGGCAACAGGGACGCGATTTGCGCGATAGTGGCGATGGTGGCAAATTGGCGTTGATTTTTCTTCAAGGACAAGGCGGCAATGAGACACGCATTCGCATTACTGATTTTCCCGGGCCTGTTGGCAATGCCGCTAACGGCAACGGCGGAACAAGCCGACGTGCGCGCGATGACCCGGGAAGCCAGGGAAGTTGCCCGTGAGCTCATTGAGGACCTGGGGGATGCGCTGAAAACGGCCCTCGCGGAGTCCGGCCCGGACGGCGCGATTACGGTTTGCCGCGACACCGCGCCGGCTCTGGCAAACGCGTTGTCGCTTCGCACCGGGTGGAAAGTCAGCCGGGTGAGCCTGAAGACGCGTAATGCCCTGATCGGCCAGCCTGACGCGTGGGAACAAGTGATCCTGCAGCGATTTGATGAAGAGGCCAAAGGCGGAGCCGACGCGGGAAAAATGATCGCCGCCGAAATCGTCAATGAGCCCGATGCAGATTACTTCCGGTTCATGAAAGCCTTGCCGGTAAAACCACTGTGCCTGACTTGTCATGGCGGCGACCAGACAATACCGGCGTCCGTCAGGCAGACGCTGGCCCGCGAATACCCCAATGACAAGGCGACCGGGTATTTCGCTGGCCAGATCCGCGGCGCCGTCACGATCAAGCGGAAACTCGATCCGGATCCCTGAGTTTGCGTCGTCGGACCAGCACGACGAGGGGAAACCCACCCGGGCTGGCCGGCATTCGCGCCCTGGCAGGCACGGGCAGTTCCAAAACGCGATCCGTGAATCACTCCCAATGAATAGTGGACAGCACCGCTCTCGGGTGCAAAAGAAGAAAAGATGACCATTAGTACAGACTTGCAGCGCGAAATCGACCGCTCGGTCAAACAGGCGCTCGCCGAAGACGTCGGCAGCGGTGACGCGACGGCACTGCTTGTTCCGGCCGGTGCTCTGGCGCACGCACGCATCCTGACGCGTGAAGACTGTATTCTTTGCGGCGCGGCCTGGCTGGAGACGGTATTCCGGCAACTCGATTCGCGGATCGAGTTCGAGTGGCACGCCTCGGATGGCGAGAGAGTGCCCGCCGGCACCGTACTTTGCGACCTGCGGGGGCCTGCCCGTCCGTTACTGACGGGCGAGCGCACAGCGCTCAATTTTCTCCAGACCCTGTCCGCGGTCGCTACGAAAACAAACACCTATGTGCAAGCGGTGGCCGGGACCCGGGCTGACATTCTCGACACTCGCAAGACCATCCCCGGACTAAGGCTGGCACTGAAGCACGCGGTCAAGACCGGCGGCGGGGTCAATCACCGCATCGGCCTGTATGACGGCGTCCTGATCAAGGAAAACCACATTGCCGCCGCTGGCGGTATCCCTGAGGTATTGGCGCGCGCACGTGAAATCAACCCGGCCATTCCGGTGCAGATCGAAGTCGAGACGATCGAACAACTCGAGCAAGCGATCGCCAGCGGAGCGAAACTGGTGCTCCTCGACAATTTCACGCCTGAGCGAATGGCGGAAGCGGTCAGGATCACTGCGGGCCGCGCCAAACTGGAAGCATCAGGCGGCATTACGCTGAAGAATGTGCGCGAAATCGCGGCGACGGGAGTCGACCGCATTTCCATTGGCGACCTGACGAAGGACATCACCGCCATCGATCTGTCGATGCGCTTTGTTTCGATGGAGTAATGCGTGGCCGGCCGCGGCTTATCGATCGCGAATGCTTGCCTGACCGCTTCTTCAGGCTAGCGGTTTGCGGGCAACGAGGTCGACCAGCGCGGCCATGCCGCTATGCTTCGGGCCTTCGTCGAGTACCGATTCATATTCGCGCAAGCTTTCGATATCCCAGCCGGCGAACGCTTCCCGCAACATGTCGACGGTGTATAGATTCTCCCGCTTTCCCGGCCCGCCCGAGTTGTATTGCAGCTGCTTTACCCCGTAGCCCTCGAGCAGCAGCACACCGCCGGGTTTCAAAGCCGACCAGAAGCCGTCAAACAGTGTCTTGCGCTCCGCCGGTGTGGCGAACTGGATGAAGATACAGACCAGCGCGTCGAACTCGCCCCGCGGCCAGTCCCAACGCATCAGGTCGGCGCATTCGAATTCAACCGAGACGTTGCGCTGTGCTGCCAGCTTGCGCGCCTTCGCGATGCCCAGCGGCGAAATATCGACCGACAGGACCGTGCACCCTTGCTGAGCCAGCCAGACGCCGTTACGTCCTTCCCCATCAGCGACTGCCAGCACCCGCATGCCGGCCTTGAACAGTGGCTGGTGGGACGCGAGGAATACATTCGGCTGCGTGCCGAATATATAGGTGTCGGTGGAAAACCGCTCGTCCCAGAACTGCCGCGCGTCGTCGACCCCGCCTGCGTCTGCCATCCCGGCCTCAACCTCCGAGATGTTTGGATATGACGCTCTCGATCGCGTCACGTTTGGCATCAACGACGACCGGCTTCGTGCTTTGCTCGATCGCGGTATCGGGATCCTTGAGACCATGGCCCGTAAGTGTGCAGACGATGGTGGAGCCTTCTCCGATGAGGCCTTTTTCAAGGTCCTTGCACAGGCCCGCAATCGAAGCGGCGGACGCCGGCTCGCAGAAAATGCCTTCGCACTCGGCGAGCAGCTTCTGGCCGCGCAGGATTTCTTCGTCGGTGCACTCGTCAAACCAGCCACCGGACTCGTTCTTGGCGGCCCACGCCAGATCCCAGGAGACCGGATGGCCGATACGGATCGCCGTGGCAACGGTCTCCGGATCATCCACCATGTGTCCCCGCAGGAAGGGCGCCGCGCCGCTTGCCTGGTATCCCACCATGATGGGCCTGCGCGTGGCCAGCGGTTCGGCCAGATGGGGACACTCTCCCTCGCAGTGATTGCAACTGCCGCATCGCATGCCGACGGCCTCGCTGTAACCAATCCAGTGCGCGGAGATGTTGCCGGCGTTGCCGACCGGCAGGACGTGATAATCGGGTGCTTCGCCGAGCGCTTCGAGCACTTCGAAGGCAATGGTTTTTTGCCCTTGCAGGCGATAGGGGTTGATGGAATTCACAATATCCACCGGCATCGTCTCAGCGAGTTCCTGTACCAGGCGCATTCCATCGTCGAAATTTCCGCGAATCTGGATAACGACCGAGCCGTGCATCATCGCCTGAGACAATTTTCCGAGTGCAATCTTGCCCTCCGGAATCAGCACAAAGCAGCGAATGTTGGCACGCGCTGCGTACGCTGCCGCCGAAGCGGACGTATTGCCCGTGGACGCGCAGATGATCGCCTTCGAACCGCCCTCCACCGCTTTGGTCACAGCCATCGTCATGCCGCGGTCCTTGAACGAACCGGTCGGATTCAAGCCTTCGAACTTGCACAGAATCCGTACGTCCTTGCGCAACATCTTCGGCAGGTTGCTCAGCTCGATCAGCGGCGTGTTGCCTTCGTTCAAGGTCACCACCGGCGTATTCTCCGATACCGGCAGCCGGTTTCGGTAGCGATTGATAAGTCCCGTGTAATGGTTCGTCATAGAAGTTTCTTGGTTGGATTTTTCCGGTGGGCGAAAAATATTCAGCGATTCCCTGACCGCGCTCCCTGGCCTGGAGTCGGCCGCTACCTTCCGTGGAGGGATTCTATTCGAATGCGTGTGACCGAACCGGTGGTTACCTCCAGGGCCTCGATCTTCCGGATGGCCGCATTCATGTCCTTTTCCCTGGTCATGTGGGTCAGAAAGATGATGTTGACCGTCTCTTCCCCTTCGGCCGGCTCGCGCTGCAGCATCGCCTCGATCGAGATCTTCCGGTCAGCGAGTATCCGTGTAATGTCTGCCAGCACTCCGGGCTGGTCAACTACCGGGACCCGCAGGTAGTAGCAGGATTGCACCTCGCCCATCGGCAACGCCTGCACGTCAGAAAGCTGGTCCATGCGGAATGCAAAATGCGGCACCCGATGCTCCGGATCGGCCGTATGCAACCGCGTTACATCGACGAGATCGGCAATCACTGCCGAAGCTGCCCGTTCGGCGCCCCAGCCAGCCCCGTAGTCCAGGCTCCGTCCGACCG
>LJTS01000066.1 GCA_001304425.1 Betaproteobacteria bacterium SG8_40 | reverse complement strand
TGGTGGTGTCGCCCGGTGTAGAGCTTGTTTACGACGACATTCCAGGGCTGCGGGATCCTTCCAGCCGGGACATTATTCCGCACGCATGGAAAGCGGGCCCGCAGAAGGCATTGCTGCGCAGGCAACTTGAAGACATGGCTGACGGTGGAGTATGTGCGATCACTGTTCCGCGTTCACCGTATCGTTGTCCACCGGGCCCCTACGAACGCGCCTGCCAGATCGCGCATTATTTTCGTAATCACAAGCCTCGCTCCAAGGTGCTGGTGCTCGACGCAAATGAAGATATCCAGTCGAAGAAGGCGTTGTTTCTCACGGCATGGGAGCAGCGATACCCGGGCATCATCGAATACCGTGCAAACAACGGGCTGGTCGACGTTGACGTTGCAACGCGCACGGCGATGCTCGATTTCGACGACGTAAAGGCTGACGTACTTAATGTCGTGCCACCGCAACGTGCGGGCAGGATAGCCCGGGATGCCGGATTGATTACCGCCAACGGCAAGTGGTGCGAGGTGGATTTCCTCACCTATGAGTCGGTCGCGGTGCCAAACGTTCACGTGCTTGGTGACGCCGTCATGGCCGCTCCGCGCATGCCCAAGTCGGGGCACATGGCAAACCAGCACGGCAAGGTATGCGCGGCTGCAATTATCGAGTTGTTGCACGGAAACCAGCCCGAACAATCGCCTTTGATTACCAATACCTGTTACAGCTTTGTCAGTGACAGGGATGTCATTCACGTGGCTTCCGTGCACGGGTATGACCGCGAGCTGCGTACCATGGTACCGATCGAGGGGGCTGGCGGGCTGTCCGAGGCCGCCAACGAGGCGGAAGGAGCGATCGCGGAGGCCTGGGGCACAAACATCTGGAACGACGTGCTCGGGTGATGTTGCGGATGCGCGGATCGCGGTAACTTGCAAGGCGTCAGTTGCCATGTGGGCAGCAGTGTCTTGCGCAGCTATCGGCTCCGTTGCGGTGGCAGCAGTACCAGGGTGATGATTAGAGCGATTGCGAAAACAACGTAAGCGGCAGTGAACACCCACGGTGGCAGATCGTAATAGATCAGTTGCCCCACCCAGTAAGCGACAAAGCCGTCGCGGGGATGCTCCCCTCTTAATCTGTCTTCCCAGACCGTCAGGGGGCACAGCCTGCCGACGAGTGCCTGTGCCGCGACGAACAGCATTATGCCGAGGTGTGTATAGCGAAATAGCGGGGCGCGCACGCCCGGCCAATGGCGCCTTGCGCCGACCCAGATGTAGACCGCACCTGCGACGACAAAAAAAACGATCAGTGCATGGATCAGCAGTATCGCGTCGGCCAGTCCATGCATTGCATCAATCGATCAATCTGTTGCAACCGGCCGGGCGGGATCTGCCACCCATTCACTCCACGAGCCGGGATACAGCCGCGAGCCCCCCATTCCAGCCAGTTCCATGGCCAACAGATTATGGCAAGCGGATACGCCGGAACCACATTGATGGACGACATTCTTGACCGGTGTATCGCCGATGAGGGTCCGGAACTCGCGCTTTAGATCACCGGCAGGGCGAAAGCGCCCGTGCTCGTCCACGTTTGTCTTGAAGAACCTGTTCACCGCACCGGGGATGTGACCACCGACGGGATCAATTGTCTCGTTCTGGCCATGAAAGCGATCATTGCTGCGGGCATCGATGATTTTCAGCGTTCCGGAGGGCAGGTCTGCGACGATGCTCGCCGCATCGACATTGACATCGCGCAACCGGGGAGAGAAAGTCGCCGGCACTGCGGCGGGCACTTCCTGCGTGGTCGGTCCGCCGCTGGCCAGCCACGCGTCCCAACCGCCATCGAGTACGGCCACGGCGTCGTGTCCGAGCCACCTCAGCATCCACCACAGTCGCGAAGAGTAGACACCCGCAGCATTGTCGTAGCCGACCACCTGCACGCCGTTGGTAACCCCTTTGCTGCCCAGCCATTTGGCAAACGCATCGGGTGTTGGCAAAGGGTGCCGGCCGTTGCGGCCGGTAGGTCTTGAGGACAGATCGTTGTCAACCGAGGCGAAATGCGCGTTCGGTAGATGGGACTGCGCATAGGCCTTGGTGCCGAACTCAGGATTGGTTAGTTCATGGCGGCAGTCGAAAATAACGAATCGTGGATTGTCGAGATTTGCGGCGAGTTCGTCTGCCTGGATCAGCGTCGTCAGTGCCATCGGGTTCTCTCTGGATGCGTTGAGCGGGAAAACCGCGATGTTAGCGGCATGGGGTGTAGTCCGGCAAATAACCTGTCCCGCGGATCGGCTTGTCTACGCGGGTTCGCGGACCCCGGGAGCGCTCATTGCTCTGAGGCCCGCAATAGGATATTTTAGGCTGTTTGGTGTTGATTGAATCTTCTTCCGAGTCCATTGGGCCGAAATTACTGTGCCGAAAGCCAAAGCAGAAAAAGAACTGACGTTCGAAGAAGCGCTCTCGGAGTTGGAGTCCATTGTAGAAAACATGGAGGGGGGGCAGCTTCCCCTGGAAAAATCGCTCACTGCGTACAAACGCGGTGCGGAGCTGCTGCAGTTTTGTCAGCGCCAGCTGCAGGATGCCCAACAGCAGGTGAAAATCCTCGAGTCCGAAACGCTGCGGAAATTTGCCGGTGACGACGGCGATCAGTAGTCGTTTTCAGCACTGGATGCTCGAGCAGCGGAGCAGGGTCGAAAGTGTGCTCGACCAGATTCTGCCGTCGGCCGATCATGCCCCCGCGCGCCTGCATTCGGCCATGCGCTACGCGGTCCTCGGCGGCGGCAAGCGGGTAAGGCCGCTGCTGGCTTACGCTACCGGAGAGCTCGTGTCGGCTGACGCCAAGAGTGTGGATGCGGTTGCCAGTGCGGTGGAGTTGATTCACGCATACTCACTGGTGCACGACGACATGCCGTGCATGGATGACGACGGTTTGCGACGCGGTCAGCCGACCGTGCATGTCGAATTTGACGAAGCAACGGCTTTGCTGGTCGGTGACGCTCTTCAAAGCCTCGCGTTTCAGGTACTTTCCGAAAGCGGCCTGGTTGGCGATGCCGGGCGGCATTGGCATGCAGTTGTCCGAACCGGAGCTCGAATTCATGCATGTACACAAGACCGGTGCCCTGATTCGCGCGAGCGTCCAGCTTGGAGCGTTGTGCGGGAATCCGGGCGCCGTTGATCTCGACGCGCTGGACCGCTTCGCCAAGGTTGCCGGTCTGGGCTTTCAGGTGGTGGATGATCTGCTCGATGCCCAGTCGAGTACGGCAACGCTCGGCAAGACCGCTGGCAAGGACGCCAGCGACAACAAGCCTACGTATGTCAGTGTTCTCGGGCTGGAGCGCACGCGTGAACTGGCCACTGAACTGCATCAGGAGGCGCTCGGGGTGCTCGGGCAGTTGCCAGGTGGCGGCGCGCGGCTCGGTGACATAGCCGGGTTCATTTTTCAACGGAATTTTTGACTCCGGGCTGGCTTGCCGGGCGCTTTGCGATGTACGAATTGCTGAAAACGATCAACCGACCCTCCGACCTGCGCAAGCTCGAGCGCAAGCAATTGCCGCAGCTCGCGGAGGAGCTGCGCGAGTTCCTGATCGACTCTGTTTCGAAAACGGGTGGTCATCTCTCCTCCAATCTGGGCACTGTCGAACTGACCATCGGCCTGCATTATATTTTCGATACCCCGAACGACAGACTGGTCTGGGACGTCGGCCATCAGACTTATTCCCACAAGATATTGACGGGCCGCAGGGAGCGCATGGACACGCTGCGCCAGTATCACGGGCTTGCAGGTTTTCCGCGCCGCGAGGAGAGCGAATTCGACACCTTTGGCACCGCGCATTCGAGCACTTCGATCAGCGCCGCGCTGGGCATGGCTGTTGCGGCGCGAGCGCTCGGAGAAGACCGGCGGGCTGTTGCGATCATCGGCGATGGCGCGATGACGGCGGGAATGGCTTTTGAAGCTCTCAACAATGCCGGCGCCATGGACGCGAATCTGCTGGTTATTCTCAATGACAACGACATGTCGATTTCCGAAAATGTCGGCGCTCTCAACAATTACCTGGCGCGGCTGCTTTCCGGGCGGTTCTACTCGGCGGCCCGCCGGGCGAGCGAAAAGGTTCTCGGTAAAGTCCCTCCGGTACTGGAATTGGCCAGGCGCGCAGAGGAACACATGAAGGGCATGGTCATGCCCGGCACATTGTTCGAGGAGTTCGGATTCAATTACATCGGGCCGATCGACGGGCACGACCTTGATGTGCTGGTGGCAACGCTGGCGAATCTGCGCAAGCTCGACGGGCCGCAATTCCTGCACGTGGTGACCCGCAAGGGAAAAGGCTATCAGCCTGCCGAAGACGACGCGATCTTGTACCACGGTGTGGGCAAGTTTGCGCCCGCCGAGGGAATCGTATCCAAGACAGCGGGCAAGCCTGCCTACACCCAGGTCTTTGGCGACTGGCTGTGCGACATGGCGGCTCGGGAGGAGCGGCTGATGGCAATTACGCCGGCCATGCGTGAAGGCTCGGGCATGGTGCGCTTCTCGCAGGAGTATGCCGATCGCTACTTCGATGTCGGGATCGCCGAACAGCATGCGCTCACGTTTGCCGCCGGTCTGGCCACCGAAGGCATGAAGCCGGTGGTAGCCATCTATTCGACGTTTCTGCAGCGTGCCTATGACCAACTGATACATGACATCTGCCTGCAGAATCTCGATGTGACATTTGCGATTGATCGCAGCGGTCTGGTTGGGGCGGACGGCCCAACCCATCACGGCAGTTTTGATCTGTCCTACCTGCGTTGCGTGCCAAATGTCGTCGTCATGACCCCGGCGGACGAGAATGAGTGCCGGCAGATGCTGTTCACCGCATTCGAGATGCCGGGACCGGCAGCGGTGCGATACCCGCGCGGTGCCGGCCCCGGCGTCGACATCGAGCAGGAATTGACCGGCGTGGAAGTGGGGCGGGGAGAGGTGATGCGGGAGGGCAGGCGGATCGCCATTCTCGCTTTCGGAGCACCTCTGGCGGCTGCACTGGAAGCTGCGGAAGAGCTGGATGCCACGGTCGCGAATATGCGCTTCGTGAAGCCTATTGACGAGAACCTGATCCGCGCGCTTTCACAGTCGCACGAATACCTCGTCACGGTGGAGGAGAACGTGATCAGCGGTGGTGCCGGCAGTGCCGTGCTCGAGGCGCTGGGGCGTATGGACTTGCAGTCACGGGTGCTGCAACTGGGGCTTCCGGATCGTTTCGTCGATCACGGGGATCCGGCGAGCCTGATCGCCGAGTGCGGGCTGGACGCGGCCGGAATTGGCCGATCCATACGCAAATTCATTAGCTGAGTAGTTTACTCGGGTATTGGGCGGGACTATAATTCGCCTTGTTCCCCCATCAGCCTGAACCCAGTATGAACTCGCCTGAAAAAGTTGTGATCCCGGACGTTCAGAGTTCCGCAGATACCCGCCGGCTGGCCATCGACAAGGTTGGCATCAAGGCGATCCGGCACCCTGTGAGGGTTGCTGACAAGGACAGCGGCGTCCAGCACACCATCGCGACCTTCAACATGTACGTCGGCTTGCCGCACAATTTCAAGGGCACGCACATGTCGCGGTTCGTGGAAATTCTCAATGCCCATGAGCGTGAGATTTCAGTCGAGTCTTTCGAGTCGATGCTACGCGAGATGGTCGAGCGGCTCGAGGCCGAATCGGGCCACATCGAAATGGTGTTTCCCTACTTCATCGACAAGGCGGCCCCTGTTTCCGGTGTCAGGAGTCTGATGGATTACGAGGTCACGTTCACGGGCGAGATCAATGAGGGCCGCTATTCGCTGGTCATGAAGGTAGTGATTCCGGTGACCAGCCTGTGCCCGTGCTCCAAAGGCATTTCGGACTACGGGGCGCACAATCAGCGTTCGCATGTCACCATCAGCGCCCGCACCAATACGCATGTCTGGATCGAGGAACTGGTGCGAGTTGCCGAGGAGCAGGCCTCGTGTGAACTGTACGGCCTGCTCAAGCGACCGGATGAAAAGTATGTCACGGAGCGCGCTTACGACAATCCAAAATTTGTCGAGGATATCGTTCGCGATGTCGCGACTGTTCTCAATGCGGACAAGCGCATCGATGCCTATGTGGTCGAGTCGGAGAACTTCGAGTCAATCCACAACCACTCCGCGTACGCCCTGATCGAGAAAAACAAATTGCAGGACAAACCGCCGCGCTGAGACCTGTCAGCGGCTCTGACCGGGCACGGGCAAATACCCTCGTTTGTTAGTTGATTGCCGCCTGGCAAATCTTGCGTCGGGCTTCAGTCGCGCTTGCTGAGCGTCAGCATGTCGCCTTCGCGGCGCATGTCCAGCCGCCCCAGAAAGCTCATTCCGAGCAGCACTACGGGCAGGTTGATATTTTCGTGCACCAGGCCTTCGACGTTGTAAAGAACGATATCTCCCACTTGCACTTTGTTCAGGCGCACGTGGTACGCCAGTGCCACGCCGTTGGCCGTGTTCGCATAAGTCTTGTTGCCGGCCAGATAATCTATTCCGGCACGCTTCGCGTCACTTGGTCCCATTGACACCATAGACGCGCCGCTGTCGACCATCAGCCGGACGCTTGCGCCGTTGATGTTTCCAGCCGTCACAAAGTGCCCCCGAACATCCGACACGAGGGTGACGCTGGCCCGCTCGCTTGCGACCGGCGGAGCGTACGGTTGATCGCCCAGGTGCAACTCCAGACGCTCGCCGTCGACTTCTACAACAGCGCTCTGGCCGTCGACTGCGACCAGTTTGACGCCTGCGCGCCCAGTCTGGCCAACCCGCATCATGCGCGGCTTGCTGTCGTCTATCAACAGGATGGCAGTATTCTCCGCTACGCCGACGAGCCGTACATCGGTAGCGGCAGCCGTCGTTGCGACGCAAAACAAGGCCGTTGCCAAAGCGAGGGCAGGTGCGTCAGGAAAGTTCATTCGAGTTCGTTTACGGACCGATCAGTCCCGGAAGTTGCTGAATTGGAGGGGATAGTCTTTCACTTCCGAACGCACCAAGCCCATTGCTTCCTGAAGGCTGTCTTTCTTCGCGCCCGAAACCCGCACAGAGTCCCCTTGTATCGAGCCCTGCAGTTTCAGCTTGCTGTCCTTGATGAGTTTGACAATGCGTTTGGCCAGGTCCTTGTCAACGCCGGAGCGTACGGTAATGACCTGTTTGACCTTGTCACCGCTGATCTTCTCGACCTGTCCGCGCGACAGGCTGCGCACGTCGACGTTGCGCTTTGCCATTTTCGCAATCAGCACGTCGTATACCTGACCAAGTTTGAAATCATCATCGGCGAAAACCGTCAGCGCGTTGCCTTCGGCGATTTCAATGCGTGCGTCCGATCCCTTGAAGTCGAACCGGTTACCGACTTCCCGGTTTGCCTGGTCGACGGCATTGCGCAACTCGACATTGTCGACTTCCGAAACGATGTCGAAACTGGGCATGAGTCATTCCTCCTCAGGGTTCACAAAAAACGTGATAATGACGATATCAAGCGGATTCAAGGACTGCCAGTCGTGAGCCAGCCCTGGCGTTCCGGGCAGCCTAGCGAAGCCGCAGCGTGTAGCTTTCTGCTGGCAAACCGGTTCCATCATCGAATTCGGAGGCTGCCTCGATCGACCTTTTGGCGATCTTTCCGGCAGGCAAACCCTTGCGGTCGTAGTCCGCCCACAGGGAACCCAGGGCATAATCGCTTCCGCTGCCATAGGCATAAAACCGCGAGAACTCCTGCACCGTCCGATGGCCGGACACACCGAAGATGCCGTGCGCATTGGCGATCAGAACATCCATCCGGCTCGACTCGAGGGCGTCCTCTTTATCCTCTTCCGGCATCAGGAAGTACTTCTCCTTCAGCGCCGCATGCAAGCGGCTCCAGGTGCGGAAGATTTCCATAGGGTTCGACAAGGCAATTTCATTGCCCTGTTCGACGAAGTACTCCTTGAGAATGAGTTTGAACGTCGCATTGCCAGTCACGGCAATGTAGTTCTCCCCGATCTTGATAATCTTTTCGCTATTGGCGATGTACTTGGCGCTTTCCTTGCCCGAGCCCCACTTCGTGAGCGTATCGGCAGCGATTGCAGCGACCCCGCCTTTTCTGACTACAGCAATGGTTGTCATGGTGCGCGCGTCCCAGAACTTTCGCTGTTTCGGAAAACCAGCATGTAACACTCCAAAGGTAGCTTGCGGGCATGGCAGGCCGTCGAACGTGATGCCGGTCCTGGCACTACCCGCCGGATACTGCCATTAGCGACGTTGCCGCTGGGCGCCAATGCGAAGGCGTAACGCGTTGAGCCGGATAAAGCCTTCTGCGTCGGCCTGGTTATAGGCGCCACGGTCATCTTCGAAACTGGCGACACGCGTATCGAACAGCGTATTGCGTTTGGATTCGCGACCAACGACTTGCGCGCTCCCCTTGTAGAGCTTGACGCGCACCTTGCCGTTGACCGGTTCCTGCGATTCGTCAATGAGCTTCTGAAGCAAGGTTCGCTCCGGGCTGAACCAGTAACCGTTGTAGATCATCCGTGCGTAGCGCGGCATCAGGTCATCCTTCAGCGCAACAACCTCGCGGTCGAGCGTGATTGACTCGATTGCCCGGTGCGCCTTGAGCATGATGGTGCCGCCAGGCGTTTCATAACAGCCGCGTGACTTCATCCCCACATAGCGGTTCTCGACGATGTCGAGCCGGCCGATGCCGTGCCGGCCGCCGAGCCGGTTCAATGTGGCAAGAACCCTGGCTGGGCTCAGCTTCTTGCCGTTGATGGCGACGATGTCGCCGCGCCGGTATTCGAGTTCCACCGTTTGCGGCCGGTTGGGCGCCTTTTGAGGCGACACGGTCATGCGCCACATCGATTCTTCCGGTTCGAACGCCGGATCCTCCAGCACGCCTCCTTCATAGGATATGTGCAGCAGATTCGCGTCCATGGAGTAGGGGGCAGCCCCTTTCTTCTTTTTGTACTCCACCGGAATGCCGTGTTTTTCGGCATATGCGAGCAGTTTTTCGCGAGAGAGCAGATCCCATTCGCGCCACGGCGCAATTACCTTTACTTCCGGCATCAGCGCATACGCGCCCAGTTCGAACCGGACCTGATCGTTTCCCTTCCCGGTAGCACCGTGGGAAATGGCATCGGCGCCGGTTTCGCGGGCAATTTCAACCAGGCGCTTGGCGATGAGCGGCCGGGCGATGGAGGTGCCGAGAAGGTACTCGCCCTCGTACACGGTATTGGCGCGAAACATCGGAAACACGAAGTCGCGCACGAACTCCTCGCGAAGGTCATCGATGAAGATCTGCTTCACGCCCGCCATCTTGGCTTTGCGCCGTGCCGGCGAGACTTCTTCACCCTGGCCGATGTCGGCGGTAAACGTCACTACTTCGCAGTCGTATGTATCCTGCAGCCACTTCAGGATCACGGATGTATCCAGGCCGCCCGAGTAGGCGAGGACAACTTTCTTTATTTTCTTCTTCATGTTGACTCGTATTTCCGGATGTTCAGATTCTGCGCGAGCCGGACTCGGCCTTCAATTCACCGTCCACCCACTCGCCTTCGATGGTTTCGCCGTTCGGCATGCGGTAAACGCCATAGCCGTTGGGCTTTCCTTCTTTCCATTCACCTTGATAGATGCTGCCGTCGGCATTCTGTATCGTCCCTTTGCCGTGCTGCATGCTTTTCTTCCATTCGCCTTTGTAGCGCGCGCCTTGCCGCGATACATAGGTTCCTTCGCCCTCGGCCCAACCCATATTCAATTCGCCTTCGTAGCGTTCTTGCAGCTGGTCTCCGATATACCAGTCGAGCGTACCGGTGCCGTTGGCGAATCCGTCGCGACACTCGCCGTTCCAGCGGATCGATTCCTGCTCTTGCGGCATCGGGTTGTAGACCCTGCAGCCGTTCTGATCGGCAATGGTTGCCACGTCATCGCTCTGCGCATGGCCCGTTAACGAGGCGAAGAAAAAGGCCGCAAAGATGGCGGTCGCCAGTTTGAATCTGTGCATAAATGACTCCTTGAACTAATTCCTGGGCAGAAAAAACGAAGTTTGCAGCTGCCTCTGTAGTGGTTGTGACGACCAGACCCTGCTCGTCAAGTCCTGATCATGCGGGGTCATGGCGGCATACCCGCAAAATGCTGGTCCCGAACCGGAATCCGACAACTGGTTGACCTGGTTCATGGCCGAAGCCATGTGCTTTCGACTTCGCCTGCCGCTGGACCGACCAATCCTTCCCCGGTCAGTCGTTGACTCGATCCAGCAGCAAAAATTCCATTAATGCCTTCTGTGCGTGTAATCTGTTCTCGGCTTCGTCCCATACTACGCTTTGCGATCCGTCGATGACATCCGCAGCGACTTCCTCGCCACGATGGGCCGGCAGGCAGTGCATGAACAAAGCATCGGGGCTGGCTTGGGCCATCATCGCGGCATCCACTTGCCAGTTCTCGAAGGCACGCTGGCGCTCGGCATCCTCTTCCTCGAAGCCCATGCTGGTCCAGACGTCGGTGGTTACCAGGTCGGCGCCACGCGCCGCCTCCATCGGATCCGCGAAGCTTTGATAATGGCTGCTGTCGTGGACGCCCACCCGTTCCGGTT
Source organism: Betaproteobacteria bacterium SG8_40 (assembly GCA_001304425.1). GTDB lineage: Bacteria > Pseudomonadota > Gammaproteobacteria > Burkholderiales > Eutrophovitaceae > SG8-40. The sequence continues at coordinate 2,062 of LJTS01000066.1, read as the reverse complement.
CTATTTCGAAGCCGGGAGGTGTCGAAACGTGCAGTTTGAAATCCAGCAGCATCGCCGCCTGTAGCCAGGTGTTGCAGACGTTGTTCGAATCGCCGATCCAGGCGACCGTCCTGCCCTTGATCGGGCCGCGTTTCTCGACGAAGGTATAGACGTCGGCGAGAATCTGGCACGGATGATATTCATTGGTCAGTCCGTTGATGACGGGAACCCGCGAGTTCGCAGCGAAGTTCTCGATCATGCTTTGCTCGTAAGTGCGGATCATGACCAGATCGCACATGCGCGAGATCACCTGGGCCGCGTCTTCAACGGGTTCACCCCGGCCAAGCTGCGAGTCCCGGGTGTTGAGGTAAATGGCGCTGCCGCCCAACTGCTGCATGCCTGCTTCAAACGACAGCCGCGTGCGCGTGCTCTGCTTCTCGAAGATCATTACCAGGGTACGATCCTGCAGCGGCCAGTATTTCTGGTACGCCTTGAAGCGCGATTTGATCTGCGTTGTGCGCTCGAACAGGTAGCCGAGCTCCTCGGATGACAGGTCCGTCAGCTGCAGAAAATGTCTGGGTGCCGGCATCGTTCAGCCGGTTGCGGCCGTAGCCGTCTTGCTGAACGCCTTGATGAGCCCAGCAACGCCATTGACGAGGATCTGTGCCTCTTCATCGCTCAGGATCAGCGGCGGCAAAAGGCGAACGACTTTTTCTGCCGTGACATTGATCAGCAGCCCGTTATCTATTGCCTGCGTCACGAGCTCGCCGCACGCACGGTCGAGTTCAACGGCGACCATCAGCCCTTTGTTGCGAACTTGCCGCACGCCCTGGACTTCCGCCAGTTGTTCTCTCAGCGCATTCGTGATGTCGTTGCCGAGTACGGCCGCTCGCGACAGCAGGTCGTTGTCCTCGATGACGCTCAAGGTGGCCATTGCAGCGGCGCAGGCGACCGGGTTGCCGCCGAAGGTCGAGCCGTGACTGCCGGGTTGCAGCACTTCAGCTGCCGGGCCACGCGTCAGGCAGGCGCCGATCGGAAAGCCGTTGCCAAGACCTTTTGCCAAGGTCATGACGTCCGGTTTTGACTTGCCGAGCTGATGCGCGAACCACGCTCCGGTGCGCCCCATGCCGGTCTGGACTTCGTCGAGCATCAGTAACCAGCCTTTGCGGTCGCAGATATCCCGTAGCGAATCAAGGTAGGTCGCATCGGGCACATTGATTCCGCCTTCCCCCTGAACCGGTTCGACCAGTATCGCGACAACGTCGGGGTTGTTCGCGGCCACCTGCTCGACTGCGTTAACGTCGTTGTATGGCACGCGCGCGAAACCGGACAGCAACGGCTCGAATCCGGCCTGGACTTTACGATTGCCGGTTGCGGACAAGGTTGCCATGGTGCGTCCGTGAAAGGATTGCTCCATCACAATGATGGAAGGCTTGTTGACGCCTTTGCGGTGCCCGTAAAGACGCGCGACCTTGATGGCGGCCTCATTCGCCTCCGCGCCGGAATTGCAAAAGAACACGTTATCCATCGCCGCCAGCGTACACAGGCGTACGGCGAGTTGCTCCTGTTCCGGGATTTGATAGAGGTTGGAGGCATGCATCAGGCGACCCGCCTGTTTGCAGATGGCTTCACTGATTTTCGGGTGCGCGTGGCCGAGCCCGGTTACCGCGATTCCGCATAAACCATCAAGGTAACGTTTGCCTTCTGTGTCCCAAAGCCACGCGCCTTCGCCGCGCGAAAAAGACACGGACTTTCGTCCATAAGTTGGCATTACATTTCTCATTCAGTGGCCTCTGGCAGATCGCCGGTCTTGGAAAAACAACACGGCGGCAACGTGCCGCCGTGTCATGAAGAACATTATCCGGACCGCCGGGTCGGTGGTTTCAGCACAATTTGTAGCGAAATACGTTCCCAGTTGCAACCGTTTCCGCCTTCGCCCGGAACAGCCGGCCCGGTTGATTTTCCTCAGGTGTAACGAAAAAGCCCGCAGTCACAGCCGCGGGCTTCCTGGTGCATTCTTGGGGGTGCTCGCGGCTACGGCATGGCCTTGATTGCCATCGACAAACGGCTCTTCTGGCGCGCT
>LJTS01000085.1 GCA_001304425.1 Betaproteobacteria bacterium SG8_40 | reverse complement strand
CGCGCTGGTTGGTAATGCCGATTGCGGCAACGTCGGCGGCTTTGACACCGGCAGCATCCAATGCTGCACGCGCGGTTTCCAGCTGGGTTGACCATATCTGCCGCGGGTCCTGCTCAACCCAGCCCGCACGCGGATAATTCGTCGTCATCTCCCGTTGCGCAACGCCAGCCACGCCCGCCGAGTCGTTGAATACCATTGCGCGAGAACTGGTCGTACCCTGATCGAGTGCGAGCAATACCTGCATCAGGACATAACCTTCTGTGCTAGAGTCCGCGTCATTTTTTTACGCGCTGGTGCAGTACTGAAATTGCCAACCGGGAATCTGGACCGACAGCAAGCGACGGCCGCCCTGCCCGCGCGGCGTGCGCGACGGTGCGACTCCGGCAAGGGATACGAGGTATTCGTTCCCGCATTCGCGTGGTCGGGGTTGATCGAGGCCGGCAAGTTCCGGAAACTGGCAGCACTGACCGGCGGAAACGCCGCGGCGTTCAACTGCGCGACTGCCGCGCACGCGGATACCGAAAAGGCTTTTCGTGTTCGCAATGTATTCATCCCGTTCCGTACCGACCCGTATCCGCGTGCCACAACGCTCAAACACCCCGAATGCGCCGGCAAACCGGAAAGTCTCGCCAGTCGCACCGCCAGCACCCGGAAAGCGCTGGTCCATGGCAACCTGAGTTTGCAGAATAACCTCATTGGTCAGTCCCGGCCGGATTTTTTTGACACGGATTGCGCCCGGTTCGGCGATGCGGCCTTTTACCCGGATCGCCGCTGCCCGAAGTGCATTTCGCCACCGTACCGGACAGGCAATTACCTTGCCTGTTGTGGCGCGAACGATGCCGGTATGAGTACTGCAGGAGAACACCGCAATAACTCATGACCACAATGCCCGGCGCGGCATTGCGCTGATCGTCGCCGCGGTGTTCATGTTCTCCGCGATGGACACGCTCGCCAAGTTCATGCTGCGCTCGGACTACCCGATCGGCGCACTCATATGGGCTCGCTACGCGGTGCACCTCATCGTTACCGTCGCGCTACTGTGGCCGCGCATGGGCAGCAGGCTGTTTCGCGCCAAACGGCCCGGGTTGCAGTTGGCCCGGGGCCTGCTGCTGGTTGCCAGCACGCTGAGTTTCTATACGGCACTGCGATACCTTCCGCTGGCCGAAGCCGCCGCTATCAGCTTCGTCGGCCCGGTCATGACGACGCTGCTCGCCGGTTGGCTGTTGCACGAGCGCGCAAGCGCGCGCCAATGGATTGCCGTCCTGCTCGGCTTTGCCGGTGTCCTGATCATCATCCGGCCCGGCGGCGCGCTGTTTACGCCGGCAGCGGTCTTCCCGCTGCTGACCGCCGTGCTGTTCAGCGTCTACCAGATCGTTACGCGCCGGATGTCGGGCCACGATCATGCATATACGACGCTGTTCTACACGGCGCTGGTCGGCGGCATCGTCACCTCCGCCGCGTTACCGCTGAGCTGGCAAACGCCCACCGTGCTGCAAGCGGTAATGATGTTCGGCATGGGCGTGCTCGGCGGATACGGCCACTACCTGCTGATCCGTGCCGTCGAACACGCTTCGCCGGCGGCGCTGGCGCCTTTTTCCTATTCGCAACTGCTGTGGTCGACCCTGCTCGGCTATATTGCTTTTCGCGATTTCCCCGACGCCGGGTCGTTCCTCGGCATGGCCGTAGTCGTGACCGCGGGGTTACTTGCATTAAACTGGAAGCAGATGAGAACACCGCCCGGCGACGCCGATGGGGCAAGCGGGCGTTGACTCAGGGGTTCGGGCACACTCCGGGCCATACGTTTCCCCGCCAACCAGTTCGGAGCCAAACGAGCACAATGTCCCGCCCCCAGCCCGCCACACGAGACGACTACCCGCATTTTCAGGCGATCCCGACGCGCTGGATGGACAACGACGTTTACGCGCACGTTAACAACGTCGTCTACTATTCGTTCTTCGACACCGCCGTCAACCAGTACCTTATCGAACAGGGCGTCCTCGACATCGAAACCAGCCTCATCATCGGCCTGGTAGTCGAGACAAAGTGCAACTACTTCGCGCCGGTCACCTTTCCCGATGTCGTACACGCGGGCTTGCGCGTGGAGAAACTCGGGACCAGCAGCGTTCGTTACGGGATCGGCCTGTTTCGCAACGATGATGAAACTGCCGCCGCGCAAGGACACTTCGTGCATGTCTACGTCGACCGCAACACGCGGAAGGCCGCCGCCATCCCGGCCGGCATGCGATCCGCTCTGGAACGCATCCAAGCCTGACAACGGCAGGGGCCGGAAATAATGATAATCCTGATCTTAAGCGCTCTCGGCAGACGGTAGAATCGTTTGCTGAGGGACTTTCAACCACCGATTGGCACGGCCCCCTTGCGTCGCTCGTGCCGGTTACGCCCAATTTGGAGTGACACGATGAAGCCGAGTCGCAAACGCATACTGAAACTCTGGCCTGCCCTGTTGCTTGCGATCGCCTTGCCGGCCAGCGCAGCGTCACCAGCCGCCGGGCCCGCTGCCTGGACCGGAGACCTTCGCCCGATCGGCGAATCGGACTGGAACCGTGCGCGCGCCGCGCATTTGCTCGAGCGCGCCGGCTTCGGGGGCACGCCCGAAGAAATCGACCGGCTTGCCGCAATGTCGGCGGAAGATGCGGTGCGCCACCTCGTCTATTACAAGAACGTCCCCAATCCACTGCCGGATTTCGATCACTCCGGGGTTCATGATCCAGGCATAGAACCGTTCCCGCCTTCGCGACCGGCAGCCACGACCCTTGCCAAGCAGACGGGTGAAGCGATCGGCGTCAAGGTCAAGCCGAGCGGCAACCGGAAGCTGCAACCGGTCGTCGATCGCTTCTTCTACTGGCTGCGGGCAAGCATGCTGGAGTCGCACCGCGTGGCATATTGGTGGGGAAATCGCATGCTCGCCACCAACCGCCCGCTGGAAGAAAAGATGACGCTGTTCTGGCACGGTCACTTCGCCACCAGCGAAGACAAGGTGCGCGACTACCGGAAAATGCTGCGACAGAACGAACTGTTCCGGGAAAAGGGAACCGCCAACTTCCGCGACCTGCTGATCAGCATATCGCAGGACCCCGCCATGCTTGCGTTTCTCGATGCAGGGGTGAACGTAAAGGGCTCGCCCAACGAGAACTTCGCACGCGAGATCATGGAACTGTTCACCATGGGCGTGGGCCATTACAGCGAGAACGACATCCGCGAAGCGGCCCGTGCGTTCACCGGCTGGAACTACGTTGATCTGACATTCGTCATCAACGAGGACAAGCACGACGAGACCGCCAAAACCGTGCTCGGCCAAACAGGAAGCTTCGACGGCGTTGCGGTCATCGACATCATTCTCGATCAGCCGGTAACGGCGGAGTACATCGCCGGCAAGATCTATCGCTACCTGGTGCGCGATGACCTGTCGCCCCAACTTCGCGCCGAACTCGGCTCCGTACTGCGCGACACCAACTACGAGATCGCGCCGTTGCTCTACACGATGTTCATGTCGCGTGATTTCTACAGTCCGGCATCCGTCGCGACACGCATCAAGCCACCGGTTGAACTGGTGATTTCAACCTACAGGAAAATGGGGCTGACGGAGTTGCCCGGCGTACCGGACTTCAACATCGCGACGGAAACCCTGGGACAGCGATTGTTATTCCCGCCGACGGTGGCAGGATGGGCGCAGGGAAAGAGCTGGATCACGCCCGGGCTGTTGCTGGCACGCGGCAATTTCGTCTACGACACCGTGTTTCCGGACATCAATTTCATCCCGCCCGACCGCCATCCGACGGACAATTACCAGATCAGCACCGTCGCTGACCGTCTGGCAAAGGGCGCCGACGTTTCGGCGGCAACCGAGCCGCCCGGCCAGGAGATGACGTCAGTGTCGAACAGCATGGTCGACCGCGACGAAGACTTCAACACGCGTCTGGGCAGCTATCGCGGCTGGCGTATGGCAATTGAAAAGGTCAAACCGATCCCGCGCGCGACCGCGCAACTGGATCTGACGGACATGGTTGAGAACGCCGGCTGCAAGACGGCGCAACAAGCGGTGGATTACCTCGCCGGTCGATTTCTTTCAGTGACGCTCGACAGCAACACGCGCGACGCGCTGAGCGCGTATCTCGAGAACGAAATTGGCGGCACCGACCTGGCGCCTGCGAAGACCTACCTGGAAGAGCCGTTGCGCGCGACACTGCACCTGATTCTTTCGCTGCCCGACTACCAGCTCGGGTGAAGGAGAAGACATGAAACAACCGAAGAGCCAACTTCCGTCGTACCGCAGGCGCAACCTGCTCAAGGCCGGCGGCTACGGACTTGCCCTCGGGGCGGCACAAATGAGCGGCGTCGCGCCCGTGTTTTCCGGCGCCAGCGCCGCGGGCCGGGAGGCGGGCAATGGCAAGATATTCGTCGTGCTCGAACTGTCTGGCGGTAATGACGGGCTGAATACGCTGGTGCCCTATCGCGACGACGCCTATTACCGGCATCGCCCCAATCTGGGCATCCGTGAGAACAGGTTGCGCAAGATCGACGATCACTTCGGGTTCAACCCCGACATGGCAGGCTTCGAACGCTTGTACAAGGACGGGAAAATGGCCGTGTTTCACGGCTGCGGTTATGCGCAACCTTCGTTCTCGCACTTTACGTCAATCGAATACTGGCATACGGCAGCGCCGAACAGAGGGGAACAACTGGGGTGGATCGGCCGTCTTGCCGACGCGATTGACCCGGACGCCACACCGGGCTTCATTGTCAACATCGACGAGGCGCAGTCGCTTGCAGTCGTTGCCCGTAACCACGTTCCGGTGGTATTCGACGATCCGCAGCAATTCGGGAGAAAGGGCCTGTATCAGGAACGCTCCCTGCTGGACGGAAGCAGACAGCCGTCAGAAAACATGAATGACGCGCAACGCTATCTGATGGACATCTCACGCAGTGCGCAACAAGCCTCGGAGCGTGTGCGCGAAGCGTGCGCCGCGTACAGGACACCGGTTGACTACGGCATCGTTTCGCTCGATCTGCGCAATGTCGCCGCCCTCATAGACGCCGGCATGGATACGCGCTTGTATTACACATCCTTCCGGCACAATGCTTTTGACACGCATGTGCAACAACCGAACCTGCACCAGCGCCTGCTGACTTACTTCTCCGACGCGGTCACGGGTTTTTTCAGGGACATGGAACGTATCGGGCGCGCGGACGACGTGGTCATGCTGGTGTTCTCCGAGTTCGGACGCCGCGTTGCAGAGAACACCAACCTGGGTACCGATCACGGCACCGCCAATCACATGTACCTGATCGGCAATGCGGTGCACGGCGGGCATTATGGCGAGTTACCAAGCCTGACCGAGCTCGACGAAGGCGACAACCTCATTCATACAACTGATTTTCGCCGCGTCTATGCCACCGCGATCGAAGGCTGGCTGGGACACACCGACACGGAAACCCTATTGCGCGGCGAGTTCGAGCCGTTCCCGGTGTTCGGCTAGTTCTTCAGCGGCAGCGCGTCCCCGGACATCGCATGCGAGTCCGGGGCACTGGCGGGAGAACGCCGTTCGGTTCGCGCGGCCCGTGACCGTCAGCCGCCCGGTCCCCCGCCGTTGACGTAAACGATCTGGCCGGTCATGTAACTGGCGGCATCCGATATCAGAAACGCCACGGCCTCGGCAATTTCGACCGGTTCACCGGCGCGGCGCAGCGGCACCGATGCAGTGAATGCGCGCGCCTTTTCGGAGTCGAGCCCGTCCAGCGCTTCGGCCAGCATGTCGGTACGGATCGGGCCGGGTGCAACGGCGTTGATGCGAATGCCGTTCGGACCTTCTTCCTTGGACAGAATCCGCGTCATGGTATCGAGGGCACTCTTGGAAACGGTGTAGGCGCCATAGCCGGCCGGGAAGCGCTGCGTCACATTGGAAGAAATGTTTACGATATTGCCGCTGCCATGCTCGCGCATGGGCACCAGCGCGGCCTGTACCAGATGGAACGGTCCGTAAAGATTGGTGCGGATGATCCGGTCCCATTCAGCCGCCGGTGTGTCGGCTATCGTCACGCCCGGCAGATGCGTGCCGGCGTTGTTGACGAGCACGTCGATCCGGCCCCAGGCATCGATCACCGAGCGCACGACTCCCGGGGCCGCACCGGCATCGGCGGCATCGGCGCGCATCGCGCGCGCTTCACCCCCTGCCGCCGCAACCGCGGCCACCACCTCATCCGCCTGTTCCCGGTTGTTCAGATAGGTGAACATCACCCGATAACCGCGGCCGGCAAGCAACTCGACGACCGCCCGGCCTATCCCACGCGACCCGCCGGTAACCAGCGCAATCTTTCCCATACTCATGGTTGGCTCCCCTTCCCGTCGTCGATCGACCCGTTCGGCTGATGCGTTTCAGCCGGCTGCATTTCAATCCGGCCGCTTCAGTCGGCCATGGAACGGATACTGCGGATCGTTGAAACCCGGCGAAGACGGGTGACCGGGACTGACCAGGGAATCGATGAAGTTCTCGTCGTCCTGGTCGAGCCGGTAATCCAGCGCCCCGTAATACTCCTCCCACTGCTCGAGCGTACGCGGTCCGCCGATCACGCTGTCGATGATGCGGTTGGCCAACACCCAGGCAAATGCAAACTGTCCCGGCGTGACGCCTTTTTTCTTCGCATGCTCGACAAACTGCTGCGCGATGATCAGCGATTCCTCGCGGAATTCAGTCTCCATCATGCGCTTGTCCTTGCGTCCGGCCCGGGTGTCGGCCGGCGGCGCCTCACCCGGTTTGTACTTGCCGGTAAGTACGCCGCGCGCAATCGGACTGTAGGGAACCACGCCGATGCCGAAGTTGTTGCATGCCGGCAGGATCTCGACTTCCGGTTGCCTGTTCATTGCATTGTAGTAAGGCTGGCAGACAACGGGTTGCGGCACGCCGATATCACGGCACAAGCGGATCGTTTCGGAAATCCGCCAGCCGCGGAAATTCGAAATTCCGAAGTAGCGGATCTTGCCGGCGCGTATCAGATCACCAACCGTCTCAACGGCCTCTTCGAGGCCGCGATGCTCGAAATCGCGGTGCAGGTAGAAAATATCCAGGTAGTCGGTTTTCAGGCGCTCCAGGCTGTTGTTGCACGCTTGCGTCAGCCATTTGCGCGACAGGCCCATTTCATTGGGCGACTCGCTCACCGGGTTTCCCGCCTTGCTCGCCAGCACCCAGTAATCGCGCTCCGACGCGATAAGTTTGCCGACGATGCGCTCCGACTCGCCCTTGGCATACGGGTCCGCGGTATCGATAAAATTCACGCCCGCTTCCCGCGCCGACTTGACGATCCGGCCTGCTTCCTTCATGTCGGTGCGGTCACCGAACATCATGGTGCCGATACAAAGCGGTGAAACCTTGAGGCTGCTCTTCCCGAGATAGTTGTATTCCATGGTCTTGTTCCCAGTGATTCGAGACAGGGATAATGCCGCAACGACAATGGGCAGACAAATCCGCTTCAGGACGAGGTGCACGCAGAACCGGCCGCCGCGGTAACATTCAGCGTGGAACCACGAGAAAGTGTCAGAGCAATGAGTCCTTCCATCCCCGAGACAATGCGTGCAATCGAGATCGCGCAACCTGGTGCGCCCGATGTACTTCGGGCAACCACGCGGCCGGTGCCGGACCCGGCGCCCGGTGAAGTTCTGATTCAGGTCAGCGCTGCGGGAGTGAATCGTCCCGATGTGATGCAACGGCTCGGCCTGTATCCGCCGCCACCCGGAGCGCCCGATATTCCCGGGCTGGAAGTCGCCGGCACCATCGTCAAGCTCGGCACCGAAGCATCGCGGTGGAAGCCTGGTGACCGCGTTTGTGCATTGGTCGCGGGGGGCGGTTACGCGCAGTACGTCGCGGCGCCATGGCAACAATGCCTGCCCGTTCCCGGCAAGCTTTCGATGGTTGAGGCAGCAGCCTTGCCGGAAACTTTTTTTACCGTGTGGGCCAACGTATTCGAACGTGCCGCGCTTGCACCGGGCGAGACCCTGCTGGTGCAAGGCGGTTCCAGCGGCATCGGGGTGACCGCGATCCAGCTTGCGCGCGCATTTGGACACCGCGTGTTCGTGACTGCAGGTTCGGCGGAAAAATGCCGGGAATGCGAACACCTCGGCGCCGAGCGCGCGATCGACTACAAGAACGAAGACTTCGTCAGCGTCGTCAGGGAAGTGACCGGCGGACGCGGAGTCGATGTAATTCTGGACATGGTTGCCGGTGATTACGTGCCACGCGAACTGAAGTGCCTTGCCGATGACGGCCGCCTGGTAATCATCGCCTTTCTCGGCGGCGTCAAGACACAGCTGAACATGACCGACATCCTGGTTCGCCGCCTGACCATCACCGGTTCAACCTTGCGCCCGCGCCCGGTCGCGTTCAAGGCGAAGCTGGCGGAGAGCCTTGAGAAAAAAGTCTGGCCGCTGATTGCCGCCGGGAAGATCAAACCCGTCATCCACAGCCGCTTTGCCCTGGATGATGCGCGTGACGCCCACGCGTTAATGGAGTCGAGCACGCACGTCGGGAAACTGTTGCTCGAGGTCGACCAGAAAACGGGCTAGTCGTTGGTAACGTCTTCGCTGGTCTTGCTCTCGGGCAGCGGCTCAGGCGCCTGGCGGCGCAACCGGTGCAACGCTTTCGCGGCGCCCACTGCACCAGCGTAATTGACGTTCTTGTCGATCTCTTCGAGATAGAGGTTGCGGCCGCCGAAGTGATCCTCCGCGTACCGGTACACGCCTCCCAACGCACCATCCAGACGCGACATTGCCGAGCGGTAGAATTCCGGTGTATTCGATACCAGTTCCTCGGGCGAGGAAACCGTGGCGTCGCCGTTGCCATGCCTGGTTCCCGGTTTGGCCAGCCCACCGGCGACGAACTCCGGATAGAGACGGTCACGGCATTTTTCCAGGTAACAGCGGTCGGACATCTGGGCAATGATGTCGGCAGTGCCCAGCAGGCCGCCCAGCAGACGCAATACGCCGGGCGGGATTCTGATCTCTTCTATCGGTTTTTCGTAACCGGTAAAGTGCAGGATTTCGCCGGCAAGGGATGCCAGATCATCCATGCCCACGAGGGTCATGTAATCCTCGATGAACTTGCCGCCCCGCGAGACGTGCGTCAGTGTGTACTCCGCGCCGTTCTGATGGCGCGTGTCCTTGTTGTGGCGGATATAGCCGATATCGTGCAATAACGCCGCGATGACGCCAAATTCGAACAGGCGCGGACCGATCGGCTCGGCACGGTCTTCGGAACACTCGTACCCATCCATCAGGCGCGCCATTGCCAACGTGACGTCGAGGGTGTGCTGCAGATTGTGGTACTCGGTATCACATGCGCGGTATCCGGGATACTCGCCGAGATACATGCTCGCGACATCGGCGAAAGCCCGGTCGAGCGTGTCGGTCATGCTGCCCGGATAGCGCTCCCGGAAAATCCTGACGACCTCACTGCTGACCGACGCCACGTCTGTAGTGTCGATCGAATTCGTGACATCGAAGTTGTTGCGGCGTATTTCCATACGGTCCCAGTTGCGCCGGCCGGCAGCATTGTCTGCGGCAGCAGCAGCGATTGATTGATTTCCACCGGTCGAATCCGGCACTCATTGGCACTCAAGCACAAGAAGTGCCTGCCCGTCGCCAACCGCCGGCTCCC
>LJTS01000084.1 GCA_001304425.1 Betaproteobacteria bacterium SG8_40 | reverse complement strand
CTTCGGCCAGTCCGGCCGACAACTCACGTTCCGGAAGTGATTGCAATGTTGCGATGTCTGCGAGAACCAGACGCGGTTGATAAAACGCGCCGATCATGTTCTTGCCCAGCGGGTGATTGATAGCCGTCTTGCCGCCAACGGACGAGTCGACCTGGGACAGCAAGGTCGTCGGGATCTGGATATAGGGAACACCGCGCTGGTAGGTCGCCGCCGCAAAGCCGGCCACGTCGCCGACCACTCCGCCCCCAAGGGCAATGATTGTCGTCGCCCGATCACATCGTGCGCCCAGCATCTCGTCGAAAATGTGGTTCAGGGTCTCCCAAGTCTTGTATTTTTCGCCGTCGGGCAGCCTGACCACAAGGACCTCCTTGCCCGCCTGCCGGAGCCCTTGCTCTATTGGTCCAAGGTACAGCGGCCCCACCGTCTCGTTGCTGACAACGACGACTCGCTTGCCTTTCAGGTGTCTGGCGACAAGACTGGTATCGGAAATAATGCCGTTACCGATGACGATCGGGTAGCTCCTGGAGCCGAGCTCCACGTCGATCACACGCGTGCGCATTTATTGCCCCGAATCGGCTGCGTGAGTCTGGTGCGCAACCAGTTGCGCCTCAAGCCGGTTGACCAGGGAAGGCAGGCTCGGGCTGCCAGTTTCGATCACAACGTGTGCGACTTCACGGTAGAGAGGGTCGCGTTGTTCGAAGATTTCAGCCATCCTCGCCTGAGGGTCATCGGTCTGCAGAAGCGGGCGGTTCTTGTCGTGCCGGGTGCGATTGAACAGATCGCGCACGGTTGCGCGCAGGTAGACAACCGTGCCGCGTTCTCGCAGCAGGCGGCGATTCTCCTCGCTGAGCACGGCGCCGCCGCCCGTTGCCAGCACAATGTCTTCGCGCTCGGTCAACTCGGCAATCACGGCGCGTTCCCGCGAACGAAACCCCTCTTCGCCCTCGATATCGAAAATGACAGACACGCGCACCCCGGTTCGCTCCTCAATGACATGATCAGAATCGAAAAAAGTCTTTCCGAGACGTTTGGCGAGAACACGGCCCACGGAGGTCTTGCCCGCCCCCATCATGCCCACAAGGAAAATGTTGCCGCGAATACTGGCCGGCGATCTGCCACCGCGGCCCCTCAAGTAACTTGCCATGGCGGCATTCTAACGAACGCGGCCCGCATCTGGTAAAGATGCGGGCCGCAACTGAGGCTAACGCCAGTAAATCAGCGAATCGCTGTTCGTTCCGACACCAGGCGCGGGGTCACAAAGATCAGCAGTTCCCGCTTATCGTTCTTTTTGAGACTTTGCTTGAACAGGTATCCGATTACCGGGATGTCGCTCAGCAGAGGCACTCCGGTGGTCGTATCCGACTCTTCCTGCTCATAGATCCCGCCGATACCGACCGTGCCACCATTCTCTACCAGCACTTCCGTTGTGACTGCCTTGGTGTCAATCGACGGTCCGGCCGCGGTATTCTGTCCGACGCTATCCTTGGTTACGTTGAGCTTCATCATGACGTTCTCATCCGGCGTGATCTGCGGCGTCACCTTCAGGCTCAGCGTCGCCTTGCGGAACGACACACTGGTGGCACCGCTGCTTGTCGCCTGCTGGTAGGGAATTTCCGTACCCTGCTCGATCACCGCTTCGACGTTGTCCGCCGTGATGACACGCGGGCTCGAAATGATCTTGCCGTTGCCATCGGTCTGCAGCGCCGTGATTTCCAGGTTGAGGAACTTCGTCATGGCGTCATTCATCAGGATCAGCGAGAACTGACCCGGCGAGACGCCGCCGAGACCCGGCGCGGCCATGTTGACGAACATCGAGTCCGCCAGAAAATCAGGCGTTGCGCTGGACTGGCCCGAATGGAAGCCGGTATCAGTAATGCCACCACCACCGAGCGCGCGCGACGAGCCTGCGCCGAACTGCGAGGCCCGCCCGGTCTGGTCGTGGTAGCCGAATCTCACGCCGAGGTTGCGGCTGAACGTATCGGTCGCCTCGACGATCCGTGCTTCGATTAGAACCTGCCGGACAGCCACGTCGATCTGAGCAATCAGATCGCGTATCTGGTCAAGCTTGTCCACGGTGTCCTGGATAAAGATCGTATTGGTTCTGGCGTCAACGACCGCGCTGCCGCGCTTTGAGAGCAGTCCCTGGTTACCGGTACCGATAAGCTTCTTGATGTCCTCTGCACGCTGGTAGTTCAACTGGAAGCTTTCCGTAATCATCGGCTCCAGGTCGGCGATTTGCTGCTGCGCTTCCAAAGCGAGCTTTTCCTTTGTAGCCAGTTCGTCACGCGGCGCAATCCAGATAACGTTACCGGTTTCGCGCATGTCCAGCCCCTTGGCCTGAAGGATAATGTCGAGTGCCTGGTCCCATGGCACGTCCTTCAGCCGCAGCGTCAGATTGCCGCCAACCGTATCGCTGGTGATGATATTCAAGCCGGTGAAGTCGGCGAGCACCTGCAATACGGAGCGTACTTCGATATTCTGGAAATTAAGCGACAGCTTTTCGCCTTTGTATTTCTCCTCGTTGGCCTTGGCGGATCTCAAATCTTCTTCCGTGACCGCCTTTACTTCGAGAATAAAGCGGTTATCGGTTTGATAGGCAGCTTGCTCCCATTTGCCCGTTGGCATCACGGTCAGCCGCGTGGTAGTACCCATCGCCTCGACGTCGAAGCCCTGAACGAGCGTGCCGAAATCAGTCACGTCGTATCGGCGCTCCAGCGCCGGGGGCAACTCGGTATCGGTAAAGTCGACAATGATTCTGCGGCCTTCGCGTCGCATGTCGATACCGGTCGAGCTATCCGACATGTCGACAATGACCTTTGCTTCCCCGTCACGTCCCCGCTGGAAATGCACGTCGCGGATGCTGTGCTCGGCAGCCGGCTCACCTTTGGCAAAGGCGGACATCCCTTGCGTGCCCGGGGCGGTCTTCGCCGCCGCGCCGGTGTTGAGCACCACTTCTACCGTGTTCCCCTGGACCCGCGTGGTGTATTCCACCATCGAAGCCATGCTGAATATCACCCGGGTCCGCCCGCCAGACTGGCCGAGCCGGATCGATCTCAGGTCTCCCTCGCCGACGTCTTGAACGCTGCTGCCCAGCGCGTTCGATGTATCCGCGAAATCCAGCGCGATCCGCGGCGGGTTGCTCAGCGTAAAGCTGACAGGATCATCCGCAACCGGCTTGGCCAGCAACATCCTGACGGTCACCTTGCCTGACTCCGAAGACACGTCGAGCGCCTCGATGGCATTGGAAGTTGCCGGCTCCTGACCCCAGGCAGTTTGCGCCGCCAACATTACGCCGACGAGCAGCCACAAGGTGCGCAGAATTCTTGTGCGTAACATATTCACTTTGCTCCTATTGCTCCAGCAATTGCAGGCTGGCGGTACGTTCGTTCCAGCCGCCGTTAGCCGGATCCTGGATAACCTCTTTCAGCGATATCGTGGTTTCGCTGATCGCCGTCACGATTCCAAAATTCTGGCCCATGTAATTTCCGACCTTGGCCCTGTAAAGATTCTTGTCCGGCGTCCTGATCAAGGCATAACGGATGCGTTTCTGCTCGAGCGTCCCGACCATCTTCAGGCTCTCGAGCGGAAACGCTTCCAGCGTTTCCTTGCGCCGGTTCATGTCCGGCGCAGGACCGCCACCGGCCGGAGCTTGTCCGGCAACATCCGTATCCCTGGGCCGGAACGGGTCTGACAGGTCGAAGGCGCTGTAGGCAAATGCCTCGAACTGCTTGATCTCCGGTAGAGGCTCCACGCGCCCGCGCAGATCCTGTTTGGACTCTTCGACGAAACGGTTGAGATCCTCGAATTCGCCGCTGCTACAACCGCCCACGAGCAAAGCGCAGGCGCAGCTCAGTGTTAGAACGATTTGCCGTTTCACTAGCGACGTCCCTTCTTGTCCGCGCGCGCCGCCTTACGCTGTGCAGCAATCTCGGCCTCGTCGAGATAACGGTACGTGCGCGCAGTTGCGTCCATTTCCAGACCGCCACCTTTCTCCTGCTTGAGCGAGATGTTGCTGAGCGTGACAATACGCGGCAGCTGCGAGACATCGCTGGCAAACGCGCCCATGTCGTGATAGTTGCCTTTGAGTTTGATACTGATCGGCAACTCGGCATAGAACTCGGAACGGGTTTCACTCTGGTCCGGTTTGAACAGGACAAACTGAAGCCCGCGGCCCAATCCTGCCTGGTTGATGTCGGTCAACAAACCTTCCATCTCGGACTTGTTCGGCAACTGTTTGAGCATCTCGCCGAACTCCTGCTCAATCGTGGCCAGCTGCTCCCGATATGCGTCCAGGTTTACCGCCTGCTT
The DNA here is from genome assembly GCA_001304425.1 of Betaproteobacteria bacterium SG8_40. Taxonomy (GTDB): domain Bacteria; phylum Pseudomonadota; class Gammaproteobacteria; order Burkholderiales; family Eutrophovitaceae; genus SG8-40. Next base: position 5,391 of record LJTS01000084.1, on the reverse strand, counting down.
CTGCTTTGCAAGGAAACCGGTCCTTAGCTGCTGCTCCTTCTGGCGTGCCGCATCGAGTTCCTGAACCTGATTGCGCCAGTCGAACCAGTAACCAGCAAAGATCACGGCGACCAGCAGGATCAGCAAGGCAACCATTTTTGGCAAGATCGGCCAGGATCCGATCTCGCTTGGATCCAGTCTTCGGATATCGTCAAGTGTCATATCTGTCGCGCCTTATGACTTTTTGCGCCCGGCACCGCCTGAAGCCGAAGCACTTTCTTCTTCGGGGCGGGACAACTGTACGGTCAAGCTGAATTCATTGAGGGTGACGTTGCCGACTTTGGCGGCCTTGATCTGAACCAGCTTCGGGTCCTCGAGCCAAGGCGACGCATCGAAGTTGCGCATCAGGGTCGACACCCTCGCATTGGACGTTGCAAAGCCGACCACGCTGACGTCTTGACCCGTTTGCTTGATCGACTTGAGATACACGCCTTCAGGCAACTGGCGCACCAGCTGGTCGAGCAGCCGCACACTTTCCGTCCGGTTACTTTGCAGGGTTTCGACGACGCGCTTTCGCGCCAGCAACGCCTGCGTCTGGTCTTTGAGCTTCTTGATCTCGGCAATCTTCTTGTCGAGTTCCGAGATCTTGGTTTCAAGGAACGTGTTTCGCTGATTCTGGTTGTTGATCCGGCCTTCGAGAAATGAATGGCCAAGGAACCAGACGATACCGCCGATCAACGCCGTCAAAGCGGCAAGCGTGATGAACTGCTTCTGCAGCTGCTTGCGTCGCTCCGCCCGGTAGGGCAGTAGGTTAATAGGTATCATGCGTCGAACCTCCGCAACGCCAGTCCACAACTCACCAATAATGAAGGGGCGTCAACCAGAAGCTGGCCTTGTTTGATGCGGCCGGGCAGTTCCATGCCGGCAAATGGATTGGCTATCAAGGTGTTGACCTGGGTACGTTCGGCGACCACTTCCGCAAGATCCGGAATACTGGCCGTACCGCCGGACAGGTACAGGTGGTCCACCTGACTGTATGCCGTCGAAGTGAAGAAAAACTGCAGGGCGCGAACCACTTCAAGCGCCAGCGTGTCCATGAACGGGCCGAGCACATCGCTCTGGTAATTCTCCGGAAGGTTGCCGTTTCGCTTGGCCGCATCGGCTTCTTCCATGGAAAGCCCGAAAGTGCGCATGATTTCCTGTGTGAGCTGAAGCCCCCCGAAGGGCTGCTCACGCATGTAGACCGACTGGTTGTTCAGCAGGACATTGACGTTCATGATCGATGCGCCGATGTCAACCAGGGCGATGGTCTGGTCACGACCGGCGTCCGGCAGTTCGGCCGTCATCAATTCAAGCGCGTTCTGCGCCGCAAACGAATCGATGTCCATGACAACTGTCTTGAGGCCTACGGTTTCGGCAACCGCAACGCGGTCTTCCACCTTTTCCTTGCGGGCGGCAGCCAGCATGACCTCGACCTGCTCGGGATTTTCCGGATCCGGCCCAAGTACCTGAAAATCCAGGTCAACCTCTTCCAGCGCGAACGGGATGTACTGGTTGGCTTCAGCCTCGACCTGGCCTTCCATTTCGTCTTCGGTCTGGCCGGCATCGAGCACGATCTTCTTGGTGATGACAGCGGCGGAGGGCACGGCCATGGCGAGCGTCTTGATCCGCGTTCCCAAACGCTTCCAGCAGCGCAGGACCGCATCGCCGACTTGCTCGAGATTCATGATGTTCCCGTCGACCACGGCCTCATGCGGCAACGACTCGATGGTGTACCGTTCGAGCCTATAGGCCCCCTTGCCGGTGCCCGACAACTCGACCATTTTGACCGACGAGGAGCTGATATCCACCCCGATCAGCGGCGGCGTCTTGGGCTTCACCAAGTTAGTTAAGAACTCGGTGTTAAACTGAAATTTTCCTTTGAACATAGGCCCTTTAGGCACAAGTGCGCATAATTTACATTAAACCCTAGCAACAACTCTCTTGCAAGTAAAGCAAAAAGGCTGCCTTCGCCGCCCTCGACTTTGCGGCAGCTATATATAATGGGTCCCATTGAAATCGATGGCGCGTTCTCGCTCCCCGCAAATTGAAATGATCTCTCGCCGGTGGTTCTACCCCTTGATTGTGCTTTCCGCCCTCGGCCTTGCCGCATTCCTGCTGCTCGGTTATGCGGCAGTTATTGCCTATCCGCGGCTGCCGTCTATCGAGGCCCTCGCCGCCTATCAACCCAAGATCCCGCTGCAGATTTACAGCCGGGAAGGCGAGTTGATCGGCGAATTCGGTGAAGAACGCCGCGCCTACGTAAAGATCGAGGACACGCCCGAGAAGCTCAAACAGGCAATCATTGCCGCCGAGGACGAGCGGTTCTACGAGCATGGCGGTGTTGACTACATCGGTGTGATCCGGGCTGCATTGGCCAATTTCGCCGCCGGCAGCGCCCGACAGGGCGCCAGCACGATCACCATGCAGGTCGCGAGAAACTTCTTTCTTACATCCGAGAAAACCCTCACACGCAAATTCAACGAGGCGCTGCTTGCGTTCAAGATCGAGCGCAATCTGAGCAAGGACCAGATTCTCGAGGTCTATATCAACCAGATCTATCTCGGCCAACGAGCCTACGGGTTCGGCGCCGCTTCCCTGGTCTATTTCGGCAAGCCGCTGGCCGATGCCAGCATTGCCGAGATCGCCATGCTGGCAGGGCTGCCGAAAGCACCGTCGCGCTACAACCCGGTTGCAAACATGTCGAGAGCAAAACAGCGCCAGCACTATGTCCTGCGACGCATGCTCGAACTGGGACAGATCGACGCAGAGCAATTCAAGGTGGCGGAAGAAGAGCCAACCATCATCGCGGCACAGAGCACCGGTTTCGCTACCCGGGCCGAGCATTTCGCCGAAATGGTGCGGCAAGCGATTTTCGACGCCTATAAAGAAGACTCCTACACGCGGGGATTTCGCGTCTTTACCACGCTTTCGAAAAGCCATCAGGACGCTGCATATGCTGCATTGCGGAGGGGTTTGCTCGAATACGACGAGCGACAGGGTTACCGCGGTGCCGAAGGTTACTTCGACCTTCCGAAAGACGTCTCTGACGAGCAGCTGGAAGACGCCCTGCAGGACGAATCGGAGAGCGATGACATTTTTCCTGCGATCGTGCTGGACATTTCCAATAAGTCCCTGAGCGCCTATCGAAAAGGGGGCGAACGCGTCACTATCGTAGGCGACGGGCTGGCATTTGCAGAACCGATGATCGGCAAGGCATCGCCGCCAAAGACAAAAGTCAAGCGCGGGGCACTGATTCGGGTGAGAAACGACAGGAAAGCCGGCTGGAGCGTCACCCAGTTGCCAACGGTCGAAGGCGCCTTCGTATCGCTCGATGCCGATAATGGCGCGATACGGTCGCTGGTCGGCGGTTTTGATTTCGATCGCAACAAGTTCAACCATGCCACCCAGGCGAGACGGCAGCCCGGTTCAAGCTTCAAGCCATTCATCTACTCGGCAGCGCTGGAAAAGGGCTTTACGCCGGCCACCATAATCAACGATGCGCCGATTGTTATCGACGCCAGCGAGACCGGTGCAATCCCGTGGGAGCCGAAGAATTTTGACGGCAGCTTTGCCGGACCAGTGCGAATGCGCACCGCGTTGACCAAATCGAAGAATCTGGTCTCCATCCGCATTCTGCAAGCCATCACGCCCCGATACGCGCAGGAATATGTCAGCCGATTCGGGTTCGACAAACGCCGGCACCCGGCGTATCTGACGATGGCCCTCGGCGCCGGATCAGTGACGCCGCTGGAGCTTGCAATGGGTTATGCGGTATTCGCAAACGGCGGTTACCACGTCACACCTTATTTCATAGAGCGCATCGAAGACCGGCAAGGAAATATTCTCGGGTCCGCAGCGCCGCTGATTGCCGGTGAGAATGCCGAGCGTGTCATCGATCCCAGAAACGCATTCATCATGTTCAACATGATGCAGGACGTCATCCGCGGGGGAACCGGAGCCCGAGCGATGTCACTCGGGCGTGTGGACCTCGCCGGCAAGACCGGAACGACCAATGACCAGGTGGACGCCTGGTTTGCAGGCTTTCAACGCCATCTTGTCGGGGTAGCCTGGGTGGGGCATGACATTCCAAGCTCACTCGGCGAATTCGAAACAGGCTCCAAGACAGCTTTGCCGATGTGGATGACCTACATGGCGACCGCGCTCAAGGATCAACCCGAAGAACTGCCGATTGCTCCGGAAGGTGTCGTCGCCGCCGCAATCAACCCGGAGACGGGGTTGCGCGATCCAAGTGCATCAAACCAGATGATCGAGTATTTCTATCACGAAAATGTGCCGCCGGAACCGGGTTCAAGCTTTATGTTTGGTGCGCGGCCGCCAAGATCGAACGAGGAAATCAGCGATCAGTTGTATTGATTCGCATGCCCCGCGATAACGCATCCGGCCGCCATACCCGCTTGCGAATTGCGAACGCCGCCGCGCGCCTGATTGCGGTGGATGGTATCCACGACTTTGCGCTGGCCAAGAAAAAAGCCGCTCGCCAGATCGGCGCACCGGAAACCCGCAACCTGCCCACCAATGAGGAGGTTGAGGCAGCGCTTGGCGCTTACCAGCAACTGTATCAAGCCGATGAGCAAGAACTCAGGCTTGGACACCTTCGCAAGCGCGCCGTGGAAATGATGCGCGAGTTGCAACGATTTAATCCGCAGTTGTCGGGCGCGGTGCTCGAAGGCAGCGCGGCTCGCTACTGCGAAATCGACCTGCATTTGTTTACCGATAGCGCGAAGGAGGTCGAGCTGTTCCTGCTCAACCACGGGCTCGATTACACCCCGCGGCAGAGACGCGTTTACCGGGGCGTCGAACAATGCATCATCCCGGTCTTCGCCATTACTACGGACGATGCAGATTTCAGTATCTCGGTGTTCGCAAGTATTGATCTGCGGTTGCGCTTGCGCAACACGCTGCAGGGCCGACCTTTCCGCCATGCCGGGCTGAAAGCGGTGCTGGCAATGCAGGATCAGGAAAAACCGGCATCGCGAAGCGACGGCGAGGAGCCTGGTCAGCCAACCTGACCGCGAGGCGAGCCCACGGGCAAGCGTAGGCATTACGCGCGCTTCAGTCATGAGCCGTCAGCCCGTCATCAGGACATTGCTGCATCGGTTCCCGCGCAGCCCGGAACCGTCGCAAATCCACCGCTACCCGCGAAGCTGCTCGGCAGCATCCAGCGCAAAATAGGTCAACACCGCATCCGCCCCCGCGCGCTTGAAAGCCAATAAGGACTCGAGTACGCACCGGCTCTCATCAAGCCAGCCGTTCTGGAAGGCGGCATTGAGCATCGCAAACTCGCCGCTAACCTGATAGACGAATGTCGGCACCATGAACTCGGCCTTGACGCGATGCACCATATCCAGA
>LJTS01000083.1 GCA_001304425.1 Betaproteobacteria bacterium SG8_40 | reverse complement strand
TCGAGATTGACGGTGATTCTTTCGAGTTGCAGCCGGGTGCGGAAAAACTCGATGTCGTGCTGCGAACGGCGGAACCGGCCGGCTACGAAGTGGTTCTGCGCTATACCTTTCATCGCGGCAGCTATGTAATCGACGTCGACTACGAGATCGTCAACAAGACCAGTGCGCCATTGTCGGCATACGGATATTTCCAGTTTCTGAGGGACGGTAACCCTGCCGCTGGTGATTCCAAGATGCAGCCGACCTACACCGGCGGGGCGATCTATACCGAAGAGTCCAAGTTCACGAAAGTCGATTTCGAGGACATGGACAAGGGAAAGGTCGAATACCCGAAGAAGGCGGAGGACGGTTGGGCGGCCATCGTGCAGCACTATTTTGTTGCCGCGTGGTTGCCTGAACAAGGGACGACGCGGGAGTATTTCACCAAAGCCCGTGATAACGGTCTCTATGCTGTTGGCATAATCGAGCCGGTGCCCACGATCGCCCCCGGAGGCCAGGGCAGCATCGGCTCGCGCCTTTATGCCGGCCCCCAGGACCAGAAAACAATATCGAAACTCGCACCCGGGCTGGAACTGACGGTGGATTACGGATGGCTGACGGTCATCGCTGCACCGTTGTTCTGGCTGCTTTCCACCATCCACGGGTGGGTAGGCAACTGGGGGGTCGCAATTGTCCTGCTGACCGTCATCATCAAGCTGATCTTCTATCCGCTGTCAGCGGCGAGTTACAAGTCGATGGCAAAGATGCGGGTACTGGCGCCCAAGTTGCAGGCGCTGAAAGAGACTTACGGCGACGACCGCCAACGCATGCAGCAAGCGATGATGGAGATGTACAAGACGGAGAAAATCAATCCGCTCGGCGGTTGCCTGCCTATTCTTGTCCAGATCCCGGTCTTTATCGCCTTGTACTGGGTACTGCTGGCCAGTGTCGAGTTGCGTAATGCACCCTTCATACTCTGGATACACGATCTGTCAGCGAAGGACCCGTATTACGTGCTGCCGGTGCTGATGGGCTTGTCGATGATTGTGCAGTCGTGGCTGAGTCCAACACCTCCCGACCCGGTGCAGGCAAAGATCATGAAAATCATGCCGGTCGTTTTCAGCGTGTTCTTCTTCTTCTTTCCAGCGGGACTGGTGCTTTACTGGCTTGTGAACAACATTCTTTCCATAGCTCAGCAATGGCACATTACGCGGGGGATCGAGCGGTCCAAGCCCGCCAATGCAAGCCGCTGACACGATAGCGGCTGTCGCTACCGGATACGGCCGCGCGGGCATTGGCGTCGTCAGGATTTCCGGCCCTGGCGCGCGGCAGTTGGCGGTATCGCTGACTAGGCAGCTGCCTCCCGGGCGACACGCTGCCCTGAGCGAGTTTCGCGATGCTGACGGTCGGGTGATTGATCGGGGCATAGCAATCTTTTTTCCGGGGCCCCGTTCTTATACCGGCGAGGACGTGCTGGAACTCCAGGGTCACGGTGGCGTCGCGGTACTGCGCATGTTGTTGCGGCGCTGCGTTGAACTTGGCGCGCGCGTCGCCGAGCCGGGTGAGTTCACCAAGCGCGCTTTCCTCAACGACAAGATTGATCTGGCGCAAGCGGAGAGTGTCGCTGACCTGATCGACGCGTCTTCGGCAGACGCTGTTCGCAGCGCCCAGCGCTCGCTTTCCGGAGAATTCTCGGCAAAGGTTAACTGCGTCGTTGCGCAACTCGTCGAGATAAGGATGCTGGTCGAGGCCGTACTCGATTTCCCGGAGGAGCAGGTCGATTTGGTCGATCATCATCAGGTTGCTTCGAGATTGCATACGGTGCAGGCCGAGATTGCCGAGCTGATCGAGTCCGCGACCCAGGGCCACTTGTTGCGAGAGGGACTGCGCGTCGTGTTGACGGGCGCGCCAAACGTCGGCAAATCGAGCCTGATGAACCGGCTCGCCGAGGAGGAGGTCGCGATCGTCACCGAAGTGCCCGGCACGACCCGGGATGTCCTGCAGCGCGAGTTGGTGGTATCCGGATTGCCGGTACACGTGATCGATACAGCAGGGTTGCGCGAAAGTGATGATCCGGTCGAGCGCATCGGCGTGGCGCGAAGCCTTGAACAGCTTGAGCAGGCCGATGTCGTTCTGGAGATCCGGGATGTGTTGGCGGCAGACGCTGAGAGTTCCCTGCAGAAGCTGGTCGAGCTGCGAACAGGGGCCAGAAAAATAATTGTAATCAATAAGATAGACCTTACCGGGAAAACTCCGGAGGCGGTTCACGAAGACGATTATGACAAGGTCTGGCTATCGGCCAGGTCGGGAGCCGGGATCGATTTGCTGCGGCAGACCCTGCTGAGTGTGAGCGGACGCCGCGTAACGGATGAAATTCCCTTCATGGCGCGCGAACGCCATATTGTCTCGCTGAAACGTGCGCTGGCTGATGTTCAGCGAGCAAGTCAGGAGATACAACGTCTGGAACTGTGCGCCGAAGAACTCCGTCTCGCGCAGCAGTCGCTCGGCCAAATCACCGGGGAGTTTTCCGCGGACGACTTGCTGGGAGAAATCTTCTCCCGTTTCTGTATCGGCAAGTAAGGGGTACGGATTGCCAGCAGTAGCGGGCAAATTTGTTCGGCATGCCGAATGCACCGGATCGATGCCCGCAAATGCTGCCGGAACCGCCGATAGAGCCGCAACAGTGGCCAGCGGGGGCCAGTGTTCCACGTGGAACACCGGTATTGAGCCAGCGGCCGGGGAAAACTGGAATGTTCCCATGTTTCACGTGAAACATGGGTAGCCGGTAGTCCCTCGCGATTCTCTTTCCGGTATCATTGCGCGCTCTCGAGAGGGCAGCCGTGTTTTTTCCCAAACAATTCGACATCATTGTCATCGGTGGCGGTCACGCTGGCACCGAAGCGGCCCTGGCTGCTGCCCGCGCCGGTTGCGACACGCTGTTGCTGACGCACAGCATCGAGACCCTGGGCCAGATGTCGTGCAACCCCTCGATAGGCGGTATTGGCAAAGGCCACCTCGTCAAGGAAATCGATGCGCTGGGTGGTGCCATGGCGCAGGCGATTGACGAGGCAGGGATTCAGTTCCGGATCCTGAACGCGAGCAAGGGACCGGCTGTCAGGGCAACGCGTGCCCAGGCGGATCGTGTGTTATATCGCCGGGCCATTCGTTCCCGCCTCGAGAACCAGCCTAATCTCACCCTGTTTCAGCAAGCCGTGGATGATCTACTGCTGCAGGGAGATCGCGTCGCCGGCGTGGTGACCCAGATCGGCCTTCAGTTCAGGGCGCGAGCGGTGATTCTTACCGCGGGCACGTTCTTGTCGGGACGGATTCATGTCGGGCTCGAGAATTATCAGGCCGGCCGTGCCGGAGATCCGCCGTCCCTGAGCCTTGCTCATCGGCTGCGGGAACTGAAACTCCCCGTGGGTCGCCTCAAGACAGGGACGCCGCCCAGGCTGGATGGCCGTTCCATTGATTTCTCGCTGCTCGAGCAGCAGCCGGGAGACGACCCGGTACCGGTGTTTTCCTATCTGGGCGAACCGGCGCAGCACCCTCGGCAGATCTCCTGCTGGATCACGCACACCAATGAACGCACGCATGAGGCGATTCGGGCCGGTCTGGACCGGTCGCCGATGTACTCGGGAATCATAGAAGGTGTCGGGCCGCGTTATTGTCCATCAATCGAAGACAAGGTCACGCGCTTCGCCCACCGGTCGTCTCACCAGATTTTCCTCGAGCCGGAAGGGCTGGATACCCATGAGGTCTATCCGAACGGCATTTCAACCAGCCTTCCATTCGATGTGCAACTGAAAATCGTACATTCAATCAAGGGCCTGGAGAATGTACATATCCTGCGGCCGGGCTATGCCATCGAATACGACTACTTCGATCCGCGTTCACTGAAAACATCGCTCGAAACCAAAGCGATCGGCGGTTTGTTCTTTGCCGGACAGATAAACGGCACCACCGGCTACGAGGAAGCAGCGGCGCAGGGACTGCTGGCGGGTATCAACGCTGCATTGCTGGTGCAAGAAAAACCGGTCTGGTGTCCGCGCCGGGATGAAGCTTACCTCGGCGTCCTGGTTGATGATCTGGTCACCCGTGGCGTGACCGAGCCCTACCGAATGTTTACCAGCCGGGCCGAATACCGGCTCAGTCTGCGAGAGGACAATGCCGACTTCCGCCTGACTGAAACCGGCCGCCGACTCGGCCTTGTCGACGACCGGCGTTGGGACGCTTTCCAGCGCAAGCGGGAAGCCGTTCATGCGGAACTGGAGCGTCTCGGGAAACTGGTAATTGATCCGCGCCGGTTTGCGCCCCGGGAAGTCACCGAAGCGATTGGCCAACCTCTGGAGCGCGAATACCCGGCACTTCAACTCCTTCGACGTCCCGAGGTCAGCTACCGGAACTTGATGAAACTGAGCGGCATAGGACCTGGGGCTGAAGATGAACAAGTTGCCGAACAGGTCGAGATCCAGACCAAATACAAGGGCTACATCGACCGGCAACGCGAAGAATGCGCGCGGCTCGAACAGATTGAATCAGTTAGCATTCCTGACAGCCTGGACTATGCCCTGGTGCGCGGCCTTTCCTCGGAAGTGCGTCAGAAGCTCGCGTTGCACAGGCCTCAAACGCTTGGGCAGGCGGGGCGGATATCCGGCATTACGCCGGCAGCTATTTCCTTGCTGATGGTCCACCTCAAGCGCTTCAACGTGCCGGACACCGCCTTGGGAGATGCGATGCTGTCGCAAGGAGGACGCAGTTGAGACAGTGGGGCCTTGCGGAACATGCGGCGGCCATGGGCTTGCAGTTGTCGCCGCAGGCGCTCGAGCAACTGGGCTTGCTGTTACAGTTGCTGGCGAAATGGAACCGTGTCCATAACCTCACGTCGCTGGCGGAATCAAGGTGGGTAAGTCATCACTTACTGGATTCCCTAAGTATAGTAAGCATTTTACCGGACGGACGGTTAATTGATGTGGGTTCTGGCGGCGGATTCCCGGGGCTGCCGGTTGCGATCGCCGAACCGAATCGCGAGATCGTACTTCTGGATAGCAGTCACAAGAAGACAGCGTTTCTGCGCCAGGCGGTGGCCGAGCTGGGTCTGGCAAACGTCGCGGTCGAAACCGCCCGTTCGGAATCCTACCGGCCGGAAGCTGCCTTTGACGTGGTTGTCTCCCGGGCCTTTTCGGACCTCAAGTCCTTCCTGACCCTGGCCGGGCATTTGTGCCGTGAAGGCGGGACCTTGCTGGCGATGAAGGGCGCAATGCCCCGTGGAGAACTGGATGAATTGCCGCCGGGCGCCGTCCGACAAACAGTGCAACTGGAAGTGCCGATGATCGACGCACAAAGACACGCCGTGTTTCTCAACCCGCCAGCTGCACGGATAGGCTAGCCGGTGTCCCGTATCCTGGCGGTCGCCAACCAGAAAGGCGGCGTGGGCAAGACCACGACCTCTATCAATCTTGCTGCCGGATTGTCGAGCGCCGGAAAGCGCGTGCTGCTGGTCGATCTCGATCCGCAGGGCAATGCAACGATGGGGAGCGGGATTGACAAGCGGGAATCGCGAGCCACCGTTTACGAGGTAGTCCTGGGTGAATGCGACATTCACAGTGCGCGGATCCACTGCGAGAATGGCGGTTTCGATCTGGTGCCGGCCAATCAGGAACTCGCCGGCGCCGAAGTTGAGCTGGTCGGTCTCGAGCGGCGTGAAACCAGGCTGAAAGACGCACTGGCCGCGGTGGACTCCGAGTATGACTACATCCTGATCGACTGCCCGCCGGCGCTCAACCTGCTGACGGTCAACGGACTCACTGCGGCGCACGCGGTGATGATCCCGATGCAGTGTGAGTATTACGCGCTCGAAGGCCTCAGCGATCTGGTGCAGACCATCAAGAAGGTACGCAGCCATCTCAATCCCTCGCTCGAGATCGAGGGATTGCTGCGCACCATGTACGACCCGCGAAACACACTTTCGCAACAGGTTTCCGACCAGTTGCAGAAACATTTCGGCGCCAAGGTGTATCGCACCATCATTCCGCGCAATGTCAGGCTGGCCGAGGCGCCGAGCCACGGTATTCCGGCAATTCACTTCGACAAGCAGTCGAAGGGCGCGTTGGCTTACCTGTCGCTCGCGGACGAGATCCTGCAGCAACGGTCTCCGACTCATTGAGGAAACGGCCAATGGCAAAACTAAAAGGACTGGGGCGCGGGCTGGATGCGCTGCTTGCCGCCGACGATACGCAAACGCAATCGCCTGGCGGTGAACTCCGAACGCTGACAACTGCGCAACTGCGCCCCGGTCGGTACCAGCCGCGCAGCCGCATGGATGACGCGTCGATTGCAGAACTCGCCGAATCGATCAAGACGCAGGGCATATTGCAGCCCATTCTGGTGCGCTCGGTCGATGACGGTTACGAAATCATCGCCGGCGAACGGCGCTGGCGCGCAGCGCAACTGGCAGGCCTCAAGGAAGTGCCGGTGGTACTGCGCGAGGTCGACGACAACGCAGCCCTGGCCATTGCGCTGATCGAAAACATCCAACGGGAGAACCTCAACCCTCTGGAAGAAGCCGTCGGTATCCAGCGGCTGATCGACGAGTTCGAAATGACCCATGAGATGGTGGGAAAGGCAGTTGGCCGTTCACGCAGTGCCGTGAGCAATTTGCTGCGTCTGTTGTCGCTGCCGCAGCAGGTCCAGGCAATGCTGATGGATAGCCGTATCGATATGGGCCATGCGCGTGCTCTGCTGGCGGCACCGGCGGCCCGGCAGATCGAACTTGCGCAGCGTATCGCTGCGCTCGGCCTTTCAGTGCGCGAAACCGAGCAACTGGTATCGCAACGCGTGCCGGCCCCCAAGCGTCCTTCGAAAGGACCGCGAAAGGACCGCGACATTGCTGCGCTGGAAGAATCGATGTCGGAGACGCTAGGTGCAACGGTCTCCATACGGCATCGCAAAAGCGGCAGCGGAACGCTGTCGATTGACTACTCGGACCTCGACCAGCTGGACACGATTCTCGGCCGTTTGAGGGCCTGAGGACCGGTCTGGCGGGCATGTCCGGATGCGTTGACAGTATTGCGATAAGCCAATAAAATCTCGGCCTTTTTGTGGCTATGCTGCGGCCGCACAAGGAGAAGGGCGCCATTTCACCGGATCGCGATTCATGATCCGCGGACTGCTCGCGGTGCTCGGGCTTCAGGTGTTGGTGTTGGGCGTGGTCACGTTGGGTTTCTTGCTGTTTTCCGGCCTTGCGGCCGCGAAGTCGGCAGCGATCGGTGGCGCGATCGCGGTGGTGCCGGGAGCGTTTTACGCGTGGCGCCTGATCGCGTTTCGAAACGCGCCTGCGGATCGGTTGTTGCGGGTCCACTTCGTAGCGGAAGCAGGAAAGCTGACACTGACATTCGTCTTGTTTGCCGTGACGTTTGTCTGGATCAGGGATGTTTCCGTAATACCGTTGTTTGCCGCCTATATCGCCACGCTGATGGCATATTGGCTTGCACTGATTGTGTTTAAACGAATTTAAGAGAAAAACGAACATGGCCGATTCGGGCGCGCCGACTTCGACTGAATACATTGTCCACCACCTCACCAATCTGACGGTTGGCGAAGGGTTCTGGACCCTTCATCTCGATACGCTGATTGTCTCCGGGCTTCTTGGCCTGGTCGTTTTCGGGTTCATGATGATGCTGGCTCGCAAGGCCAGCAGCGGTGTGCCGTCGGGCTGGCAGAATTTTGTCGAAATGGTCGTCTCGATGGTGGATACGCAGGTCCGCGACACCTTTCACGCCAAGAGCAACCTTGTCACCCCGCTGGCCATCACCATATTTATCTGGGTATTCGTGATGAATGCCATGGATCTGATCCCGGTCGACTTCGTGCCGATGACCGCCCACGCCGCCGGCGTGCCTTATCTGAAGATCGTGCCCACCACCGACCCGAACCTGACGTTCGCGATGTCGCTGACCGTGTTCGCCATCATGATCGGATTCAACTTCAAGTTCAAAGGTGCCGGCGGGTTTTTGAAGGAGGCACTGACGGTGCCGTTTGGCAAGTATCTCTTCCCCGTCAACCTTCTGTTCCGGATCATCGAAGACATCGCCAAACCGGTCTCGCTTGCGCTGCGTCTTTTCGGAAACATGTACGCCGGCGAGATGGTCTTCATCCTGCTCGCCGTCTGGGCCGGTGCCAGTTTTCTCTGGGCACCGTTCGCCGCCACGCTCAGCCTTGGCTGGGCCCTGTTCCACATTCTGATTATTACCCTGCAGGCTTTCGTGTTCATGATGTTGACCGTCGTCTACATGAGCATGGCTGCCGAACACCACTGATTTTTTCACGTTAACGATCACACACTGTACTTAGGAGAAAAAGATGGAACTCGCATCCGTATTGGGCATGACGGCAATTGCGGTCGCACTGTTGATTGGCATGGGTGCACTGGGAACCGCTATCGGTTTCGGTATTCTCGGTGGCCGCTTCCTCGAAGGTGCCGCGCGCCAGCCTGAAATGATCCCGACGCTGCAGGTCAAGATGTTCATCGTTGCGGGTCTGCTGGATGCCGTGACCATGATCGGTGTTGGTATCGCGCTCTATCTGCTGTTTGCGAACCCTTTCATCGGGATCATCGGCGGTTGAAGAAGAACTCCTTTCTTAAGCGCGGGAGGTTAGCGTGAATATCAACGCAACACTATTTGGCCAGGCGCTGTGGTTTGCTGTCTTCATCTGGCTGACGATGAAGTACATCTGGCCGCCGCTGCAAAAGGCGATGAAGGACCGCGAAAAGCAGATCGCAGACGGTCTGGCGGCTTCCGAGAAAGGCAGGCAGGAACTCGAACAGGCCGCCCAGCGTGTCAAGGAAGAATTGCAGAAGGCACGCGAACAGGCGAGCGAGATCCTGGCGCAGGCCGAGAAGCGTTCCGGCGAGCTGGTCGAAGAAGCCAAGGTGAATGCCAGAGCCGAGGGCGAGCGCATTGTTACTGCGGCCAAGGCGGAAATCGAGCAGGAAGTCAATCGCGCCCGGGAACAGTTGCGGGCGCAGGTTTCAGTGCTCGCCGTGACCGGCGCGGAAAAGATTCTCAAACGCGAAATCGACGCACAGGCACATGCTCAGCTGTTGCAGGGCCTGGAAGCCGAGCTCCGGTAGAAGCGCAGATGGCCGAACTTGCAACCATCGCGAGGCCGTATGCCGAAGCTGCTTTCGGATTTGCCAAGCAACGCGGCGAACTCGACAAATGGTCGGGGATGCTGGCGCTGCTCGCCAGTGTCTATCAGAACGAAAGGTTTCAGGAAGCGATCGCCGGGCCGAAAGTTACCGGTAGCGATGTCGAGAGGCTGATACTGTCAGTGTGCGGCGAGCGCATCGACGGGCAGGTGCGCAACCTCGTACAGCTGCTCGTTCGCAACGGCCGCTTGCCTGTCCTCGCGGAAATACGCAGCCTGTTTGAACAGCTCAAGTCGGAAGACGAGGGTGTGATCGAGGCAAATATTGCCTCGGCCTACCCCCTGCAAGACCAGCAACTTGAGCAAATCGTCAACATTTTGGCGAAGCGTTACAACAAGAAAATCAGCCCGACTGTCGGTGTGGATTCTGATCTGATTGGCGGAATCAAGGTACAGGTAGGCGACAAGGTTTGGGATGCCTCGGTGCGTGGCCGACTACAGGAAATGGCCGCCGCCCTTACGAAATAGGAGCATTGATCCATGCAGTTGAACCCATCCGAGATCAGCGAGCTGATCAAGACCAAGATCGA
>LJTS01000065.1 GCA_001304425.1 Betaproteobacteria bacterium SG8_40 | reverse complement strand
ATTGCATTGGCACAACGACTGGACGATCAACGGCAACAGTATTTCTGGCTCCGGCAATGCGTTGCAGCCTGACGGCGCTCTGGTCAACGCGAGCCAGAGCCTGCCACCCATCGTGCCCGCTACGTTCCCACCGAACACCAGCAATATCGATGTCGACACGAACAACATCAACCCGGTTCCTGCCGGCGCATACGACAAGGTGGACATGAAAGCCAACCTCTCGGTATTCAGCGGCGGTACCTACTACATCAAGCAACTAAAAGCCGGCAAGAACAAGGCGGCCCAGTTTGCCCCGGGTGACTATTTCATCGAGGAGATCGACTGGGATGACAACAACGACATCATCATTTCGCCGGACGGGGTGGTGCGCATATTCATCAGGGACCTGATGGACGTAAAGGACGACGCGGATTTCAACGTTGGAGGCGCGACCGAGAATCTGCAGATCTATGTCTACGACGGCGCAGAAGTCAGGTTTGACGACGATAACGTCGTGAACGGGCTGATTTACGGGGCGCCGAATACCAGGATTGAGATGAGGGACGATAACAGCCTGACCGGTGCCATTATTTCCGACGGCGAGGTCAGGATCCACAGGAGACTCAACGTGACCTATGACGTCGGCATGCAGGCGGCCATTGGATCGATCCAACTGTGCAACACGGCCACAGTAGACAATTTTCTGATCGAGATCGGCTCGGCGTCGGGCAGCACGTGCTCGCCGAAGAACATCACGATCACCGCGCGTGACAGCGGCAACATACCCATTCCGGACTACAGCGGAACGATCAGCATCACGACTTCGACCGGCCACGGCGACTGGACGAAACTGCCTGCCTTCGGCGGCACCCTGACCAATCCTCCGCCCGACGATGGCGCGGCCAGCTATGTTTACGACCCCGATGATGATGGCGTTGTGACATTGAGCCTGAGCAACACGCACGCTGACGACCTGACCATTTCGGTGGTCGATGCTGCCGTGCCGGCATCGGCGTCAACTTCGACGACGATCAATTTTCGGGACAACGCCTTCGTCATTTCGGCTATCGACAGCCTGGGCAATGTCGCGGTGGCGGGGCGCAATCATGCACTGCGTGCTGAGATGTGGCGGCGATGCCGATGTCGACCACCCGGCGGGCGCCGGGGCACCGGCAATCAGCAGCGGCACGCCACCGGTAACATGCGGCGGGCCGCCGAGCCTCACACTGGGGACCGCAGTCCCGGCAACGAACCCTGGTGCGAATAACCTCGTCAACGTGCCCTTCGTAAACGGCGTCTGGGATTTTTGCCTTTCCACCACCGACGTAGGAAAGTTTGCGGTCAACCTGCGTGACGACACGCGTGGCCACGCCAGCGGAGTGGACATCAGCAGCGACTCGGATACGCTGACCGTGCGGCCGTTTGGCCTGGCCATTGTCGACGTGCGCAAGGGAGCGACCCCGAACCCCGCCGGAACCGCGACCGCTGGACTCG
Source organism: Betaproteobacteria bacterium SG8_40 (assembly GCA_001304425.1). Lineage (GTDB taxonomy): Bacteria > Pseudomonadota > Gammaproteobacteria > Burkholderiales > Eutrophovitaceae > SG8-40. Next base: position 9,373 of record LJTS01000065.1, on the reverse strand, counting down.
GGTTCGTTCCGGCCGGCGACACCGCCCAGGCCGCCGCCCGATACCAGGCGACGGTTGCCGCCTACGCCTGGCAGGCGGCGGACGATGTCGGTAATGACGGCATTCCGGATATCGGCGCAAACATCACGGATAACGCGCCGACCGCGCGATTCAACTGGCCCACCGCACTGTCCGCCGCCAATACGGCGCCGTTCTTCACACCCGCCACCGGCGTGACGGGTGTGCTCACCGGTACGATCTCGCTGACAGCGGGAAGCTATTCCCTTGGGCAGGCAACGGCCAACGATCTTGCCTACAGTGAAGTCGGCAGCATTCAGATGCGGGCGACCGTCGCGAGCTATCTCAACACCCCGGGCGTTGATCTTGTCGGCGTCAATGTCGACGCAGCAGGGCTGCCGACCCGGATCGGCCGTTTTTATCCGGACCACTTCACTTTGCTGGGCGGCAGCAGCGTCGCCGATGCCTGCCCCGGCGGCGCGTTTACCTACATGAGCCAGCCGCAACTTGGCGTCAGCTTTATCGTCGAGGCGCGCAATACCGCCGACGCGCGCACGAACAACTACGGCGCCGGCTATGCAGTTGGCGCGGTGACGATGGTCGCGGAGAACAACGACGATGGCGTAGACCGGAGCGCGCGCCTCAGCGTCCCCGGCTCAACCTGGGTAGCGGGCGCATACGACGTCAACACCGTGGCTGCGAGTTTCAGCCGGGCCGCGGCGCCGGACGGACCGTACGATCTGTTGCAACTCGGCGTGCAGGTGTCCGACCCCGATCTGGCCTTGCTGGCCGGACGGGACATGAATCCGGCAACGACGGGCGCGTGCGGCGGCGCGTGTACCGCCAAGGCGTTGAGCGGGTTCACCAGGATGCGGTTTGGCCGGTTGCGGATGTTCAACGTTTCAGGCACTTCCCGCCTTGGACTGCCGCTGCGCGTGCAGGCCCAGTACTACACGCCGACCGGATTCGTCATCAACGGCGACGACGATTGCACGGTGATCAATGGTTCTGATCTGGCGATGGCTTTCGTGGCGTCGACCAACCTCGCTGCCTGTGAGACCGCGGTTAGCCCGGGTGCTGCAGTCGCATTCTCGGGCGGGCAAGCCACCGGGTTGCAACTGGCGGCGCCGGGCGTCGGCAACGACGGCAGCGTCGACCTCAGGCTCAATCTCGGGACCGCCACCGGCACGACTTGTGCCGCGGTCGGTCCCGGTACCGCGCCCGCCACTTCATCCTCGCTCGGTTACCTGCGCGGGAACTGGGGAGGGGCCGCGGCCTGGGATCAAGACCCGGTAGCGAGGGCAACCTTCGGCGTGTATCGGAATGCAGCGGAATTCCTGTATCTGCAGGAGAACTACTGATACTGGAAAAAAGTCTTATTTCTTCATTGACGACAATAAGTTATTGAGTTAATTTCGTGTCATTTGACAAGTTGTGAAAAGTTTGTTCTCTCTGCACAAGCGGACTTCCGGAATGGGCACTGTTGCCGTGTGCTTTCGAGGCGGCCGCATCGACGTTGCCAGGATTCTCCGCACGAACGATGCGCTGCCGGTTCTCGAATTCTGCGGGTCCGAGCCCATTGACGACTCGGAGGCGGATGCACTCAGCCGGTTGCGGCGCAAGCATCGCCTCGACCGTGCCGAGTGCGTGACGCTGATTCCCGAAGGCGATTATCAACTCCAGGTGATGGATGCGCCCGAGGTGCCGGATGAAGAGCTGCGAGACGCGGTGCGCTGGCGGTTGAACGACGTGCTCGACTATCCTGCCGACACGGCGACCGTCGATGTCTTTTCCGTGCCGGGCGATCCCGGCTCGCCGACGCGAACCCGGTCGGTTTACGCCGTGGCGGCGCGCAACGAACTGATTGCCGAGCGCATGGAATCGTTTTCCGATGCCAGGCTTTCGCTCAGGGTGATCGACATTCCGGAAATGGCTCAGCGCAACATGGCGGCCATGTATGAAACGCCGGGGCGGGCACTGGCGCTGCTCAGTCTGTCTGCCGACAGGGGGCTGCTGACTTTCACCGCCGCAGGTGAGCTGTACCTGGCGCGTGGCATCGATATCGGGCTGGCGCAACTGGGGCACGCCGAAGGCGATTTGCGAAAGCAGTTGCTCGATCGCCTGGTACTCGAAGTGCAGCGATCGCTCGACCACTTTGACCGGCAATTCAGTTTCCTCACCCTGAGCAGGCTGGTCCTTGCCCCGTTGCCGGAAGATTCCGGGTTGGAGGCTTATCTCGCTGAAAATCTGTACGTTCCGGTTGAAGAGGCGCGGCTGCAGGACGCGATTGATATTTCCCGTGTTCCCGAGTTGACGTCGCGAACAATGCAAGCCGAGCGGTTTATGGTGCTTGGTGCCGCACTTCGAACGGAGGGCGGCGCGTGAGCCAGCAAATCAATCTCTACAATCCGGCGTTCGAGCACAAACGCGACCTGCTGTCGCTTTCAGGCGCGACCGCTGCATGGAGTCTTGCCGCCGGTTTGGTGATCGTAGTGATGCTGGTGATGTCGATGCGAACCAGCAACCTCGAGAGCGAACTGGCGCGGGCGTCGGCGGAGCGTGATGCCGCCCTGTCGGAAATGAACCGTCTGTCGGGGCAGCTGGCCAGTCGCAAATCGGATACCCGGCTGGCTGCAGAAGTGGCCCAGCTCGAGGCCGAGGTCTCCAGCCGCAAAGAGGTCATGTCAACATTGCAGGGCGGGGTCATCGGCGATACCACCGGGTTTTCGCAACATCTTTCCGCTTTTGCGCGTCAGTCGTTTTCGGGACTCTGGCTGACCGGGCTGAAAGTGTCCGGCGCCGGTCAGCACGTTGTGCTCGAAGGACGTGCGATTCGTCCGGAACTGGTGCCAAGCTACCTGCAGCGGCTCAATCGCGAAGAAGTCATGCAGGGGCATGCATTTGCCGAACTGGAAATGCGCCGGCCGGATTCAAAGAGCAACCCGGCGGGTGCGGATGCCGCATACATCGAATTTCGATTGTCAACGCTGCCGCTGGCAAGGGCATTCGATGCCGGGGACACCCCATGAAACAGTGGTGGCGCCGGATGGAGAAACGGTTCGGACTCCTCACCAGACGCGAGCGCGGAGTGTTGCTGGCGGGGGGGCTGGCCGTCATCCTTATTTTGGGTTATTCGGGTTTCGATTCGTCGCTTGCCCGGCAGCGCGTACTTGCCGCGCAACTGAGCGAAGTGAGTGCTGCGACCGCGATGTCACGAGCGCAAGGGCAATCGGTGACCATCCAGCTATCGCGGGATCCGGATGAGCAGGCCCGAGCGCGCATCGCGAGGCTCTCCGAGCAGGTGCGCAGCCTGGAAGAGCAGATGCAGGCAATCAACCGTGGCCTCGTGCCGCCGCAGCAGATGGCGCAGATACTGGAGAAGATGCTTACCCGTGACACGCGGGTGAAGCTGGTAAGTCTCAAGACCTTGCCCGTGTCGGATCTCATCGAGCGAAAAGACGACAAACGGGAGGCCGGCAAGGCCAACGTCTACAAACACGGCATGGAGGTCACGTTGCAGGGCCGTTACCTCGACATGCTGGGTTATCTCGATCGTCTGGAGGCGCTGCCCTGGCAAATGTTCTGGTCCGAGGCGAAAATGGATGCACGACAGTATCCGGCGGTGCGTATCACGGTCACCGTGTTCACGTTGTCTCTGGACAGGGACTGGCTGGTGGTGTGATGAGGCCAGTCATTGCTCTCATTTCTGGTCTGTTAATTGCGTCTGTGCCTGTCATGGCCGTTGCACAGCAGTTGCGCGATCCGACACGCCCGCCCCTGGAGGCCTCGTCGAAGCCGGCAGCTGCGAAGAGTCACTCACGCGGCGGCCTGGTATTGCAAACCGTATTGATCTCGCCGGAGCGAAAGACCGCCGTCATCAGCGGTCGCGTCATGTCGCTCGGCGATACAGTATCCGGCTTTCGTCTGGTGGATATACGCGAAGGCGAAGTCGTAATGAAGGGTTCGAAGGAAACGCGCACTCTGCGACTCTATCCCGAAGTGAGCAAGGTCGAGGTAACGGCGACATTGTCTGAACGGAAGAAGGGCCACGAATGAGGCAGTCGAGAAGAAAATCACCTGACCATTCCAGGGCAGTCGTGTCGACGCCCTGGCATGTCGCCGGGCGGTTGCTTTCGCTGCTGCTGGTGGCCGCGATCAGCTCGTGCGCATCGATTCAGCCGCCGCCACTTGAGTTTGAAACGGCGAAATCGGAAATGGACGAGGCTGTAAGGGCGACTGCCGCGGTACCGGAAGCGTCGGCGGTCAGCGATGCGCTGTTGCCGCCTATCAGTGTTGAAATGCCGCAAGTCGATGGGCGGCCCATCGAGCCCCGTTTCGATTTGCAGGTCAGCAAGGCGCCCGCGAATCAGGTGTTCCTGGCGATCGCTGACGGCACCCGCTACAGCATGGTGGTTCACCCCGAGGTGAAGGATCCGATTTCGATTGACCTTAAGGATGTCACGGTAGTCGAAGCGCTGGAAACGATCCGCGAGGTCTACGGATACGAATACGGAATCAAGGGAACGCGGATCATGATCAAGCCTATCGGGCTGCAAACCCGCGTCTTCCAGGTGAACTACCTGGTTTCGAAACGCAAGGGTGAAACCGAGGTACGGATCAGTTCCGGTGCGATTTCCGACACAGCAACGCCCGGAACACAGGGCGCCACCACGGTACCAGCGGTGTCCGGCACATCCACCAGCAGGGCACTGGAAAGCAGCCGGGTGAAAACATCCTCCGACAATGACCTATGGAGCGAGATCGCGACCGCAGTGAGGGTGATGATCGGTTCCGAAGGCGGGCGAAACGTCGTCGTCAGTCCGCAGGCCGGCGTAATCGTCGTGCGGGCGTTTCCGTCGGAGTTGCGCGACGTGGCCAAGTTGCTCGAAACCATGTCGGTGGTCGTGGAGCGTCAGGTGATGCTCGAAGCGAAAATCATCGACGTGCGCCTCAGAGACGGTTCGCAGACCGGGGTGAACTGGGCCGCATTCGATAGCGGCAGCAACAGCAGGTTTGCCGGTGGAATAGTGTCCCCGGGTTCCTCGCTCTCGCCCACGGGTACCTTGAGCGGATTCACGGCGCGTAACGACGACGGGACTATCAAACCAAATTCGAATCTCGATTCATTGCCGGGCGCGGTTTCGGGATTCATAGAGGCTGGCGCGGGAACTCCCGGTACCCTGTTGGGACTGGCCTTCCAGACCAGCAACTTTGCCGCGCTGATCTCGTTTCTCGAGACGCAGGGCGACTTGTCGGTGCTATCGAGTCCGCGCATTGCGACGCTGAACAACCAGAAGGCTGTGCTCAAGGTCGGCACGGACGAGTTTTTCGTGACCAACGTCACGTCGAATATCACGTTTACCGGGGCGACCAGCACGCAGTCGCCGACGATCACCACCCAGCCGTTCTTTTCCGGCGTCGCGCTCGACGTGACGCCGCAGATCGACGATAACGACATCATTACGCTGCATATCCATCCGTCTGTGAGCCGCGTGACCGAAGTGACCAAGGATCTCGATCTTGGCAGCGCGGGTCAGTTCAGATTGCCTCTGGCGTCGAGCGAAATCAGCGAATCGGACACGATCGTCCGCGTCACCAATGGCCAGATTGTCGCCATTGGCGGGTTGATGAAACAATTGGAAGCGCGTAACCGCCGCCAGGTGCCAGGACTTGGTGATGTGCCAGTGGTTGGCAGCGCGTTTGGAAATTCGCAGGGCTTGTCCGACAAGAGTGAACTGGTGATTCTGGTCAAGCCAACGATCATCAAGAGTTCGGCCGACTGGATGGAGGACCTTCAGGATACGCGTGAGCGGATAAACCAGTTCCCGCGAGACCGCGCGTCTTCAGCAGAGCCGGCCGATGCGCGATGACGACCCGCGCCGCGCGGGATTGAGCATGGCGGGAAACTAGGGGATGTACCGAGGGCATTTTGGCTTGCGGGAACCGCCATTCGGTTTGACCCCCGACACCGCGTTCACATTCTCGGCTTCATCCCATCAGGAAGCACTCAACGTGTTGCTCGTGGCGAGCACATCCGGCGAGGGCTTTATCAAGATAACGGGCGATGTCGGCATGGGCAAGACCCTGCTCTGTCGTCGATTTCTCTCGACTCTGGGCGACGATTACGTCGCAGCGTACATTCCCAATCCAATGCTCGATTTTCGCGGGTTGCTGCTCGCTCTCGCGGAGGAACTGGGTACGCCTGTCGATCGTGAAGCCGACCGGCACGCGCTCATCAAGGCGGTCAATCATGCCTTGCTCGGTTTCGCACGAAAGGGCAGGAAGGTCATCGTGATTCTCGATGAAGCGCAGGCGATGCCGATCGAGACGCTCGAGGCCCTGCGCCTGCTTTCGAATCTGGAGACCGAAAAGCGCAAACTCGTCCAGGTGGTGCTGTTCGGCCAGCCGGAGCTGGATCAAACACTCGCCGAGGCCCCGATTCGCCAACTCAATCAGCGCATCACTTTTCATTATCAACTCGGCGGCCTGTCGAGGGATGAAACCGAGCAGTATGTTTCGCATCGCCTGAAAGTGGCAGGATATGCCGGAGACCGGTTGTTCGCTCCAGGGTCCATTGCCGCACTCTACAAGCATGCCGGAGGCGTGCCGAGACTGGTCAATGTCATCGCGCACAAGGCGCTTCTTGCGGCGTATGGCGAGGGCGCGCCGCAGGTATCACGCAAACATGTGGTGCGCGCGGCGCAGGACACGCCGGCGGCGGTTCACCGGGTGCGATCGTTTCGGCCAGCTCTGGCGCTGGCTGCGGCCGCAGTGTTTGGTGTCGCGGTCTGGTTGTTCGTCGTATGAGTCTCATCAACCGGGTGCTGCAGGATCTCGAGGCGCGTCGCGCGTCGCCGCCGGCGGATGTTCCGCTTCCCGGGCAAGTGCGCGCGGTTACCGCCGCACAAGCGCGAAGTTACCGTGGGCCGGCGGTTCTGATACTCGGGTTGGTCATCGTCATCGGCGCCATTGCTTTTGCGTTGACCGGCAATCCGTCGCTCATCGCGAAACTGAAATCGTCCCCTCCCGATATTTCACCTTTGCAGCCTGCAGGAACACTCGCGCAGGCATCCCTTGAAACGCCGGATTTGAGCGAGTCGGTGCAGGCGCAGGTCGAGGCAGCGCTGATGATGCCGGTGTTCCAGTTATCAGAAGAACTGTCGATCGTGCCCCAGGCGCGCCGCGCGACGGCCGGGACGGCCGCCGTCGCAAATGGTGGCGCGACAGCGCCAGCGGCCGCCGGAGCGAACAGCCGTGTACCCGCATCCGGGCAGCAGCCTGAGCGGCAACCCGGGGTGATTGTCGCGGCGGCGAGTGAGCGCAGTGAACGGGGCGATACGCAAAGCAAGGCGGCTGCCGGGGCAACACCGGTCCGGCAGGAGACGCCGGTCTCGAAAGCGGGCGCGGTGGAAGGAACCGTCGCCGTTGACGGGCCGGCGGACGATGATCTGGAGCAGGTTGTCATTCCCGCAGATGTCCCTGGCGGCCCGATCGAGAAACAGGCGCGCCAGCTGACTTCATTCGAGCGCGCTGAAAATTTGTTTCGGCTCGGTGTAGCCAGTCTTCGCCGCGGGCGTATGGCCGACGCCGAAACGCAGTTTCGGGCTGCGATCAGTGAAGACCGGTCACACGACGCGGCGCAGCAAGCGCTGGTGGGCATTCTGATCGATGCGGGCCGCATGGAGGACGCAGAGGCGGTATTGGCCGAATCGTTGAGCGCCAATCCGCGGCAACCGAAGCAGGCGATGATATTGGCGCGCTTGCAGGTTGCGCGCGGCGATCTGGAAATGGCGATGCGAACGCTCGAGGACACCCGAACCTATGCCGGAACCGATGCGGTGTATTTGTCGTTTTTGGCAGCGGTTCTGCAGAGGGCGGGGCAGCACGAGGAAGCCGCCGTTCAGTATCGAAATGCGCTTGCCTTCATGCCGCGCAATGCCATCTGGCTTATGGGCCTGGGTATCAGCCTGCGCGCACTCGGCAATGAAGGCGAGGCGTTGCAGGCATTCGACGAAGCGACCGCTATCGGCACGCTTGAACCCGGTCTGCAGGCATTTGTCGACCAACAGCGCGCGCAACTGGGCAGGGCCGTCAACTAACTGTTGTCAGCGCTGAGCAGGCGTTCTCGCCGCAATCCAGCCGATGACCTTGTCGGCACCGGCACTTTTCAGCGTCCTTGCCAGTTCGTTTAGCGTAGCGCCTGTCGTAATCACGTCATCGACCACGGCAATCGTTTTTCCGTCGAGGTCAGACTCGCAGTCGAATGCACCCCGCACGTTTCTGGCGCGATCACGCCAGGGCAAGGCAGTCTGTGACTGCCTCGCGACGCTGCGGCGCACGATCCGCTCGCAGATACGAATACCGAAGCCGGAACAAGCATGGCGGGCGATTTCGGAAGCCTGGTTGAAGCCACGCTCGCGCAGCCGGGATACGGCGATTGGCATCGGCAGTACGATATCCGGATACGGTTCCTGTTCGAGGCGTCTCGCGAGCGGATATGCCAGTGCGCGGGCCGCCGCGAGCTTGCGCGAATACTTCAGGTCCGCGATCAGGAAATCCACCGGGGACACATAGTCGAGTGCAACCACGACCCGGTCATACGCCGGAGGATGCTTCAGGCAGCGTCCGCACTGCGTGGCGCCGGGCGTCGATACGGCGCAGACAGGGCAGCGCTCACCGATGGCGAAGGGCAGCGAGTCAAAGCAGCCCTGACAGAGTCCGGATTCGCCGGACGAGGCACCGCACAGCAAGCAGGCGCCCGAGCTAAGCATGCCGAACGGCGGGCCAACCGGCGAGCGCAGAAAATACCGGGGCCGGTACGGGGCCCGGAGGTGTTGTCCTGCAGATCAGCGAGGCTACCGTATCGCCACCGCTATCAGCACCTATAATACGCATGCTATCCCCTATCGACGGAACTCATTGTAATGAACACAGCCGCGACACAGCCGCAACGATCCATGCAAGAGCATGCCGGTGGAACTCATTGGACGCCAGGCGCGGTAATGGGCCTGCTTGAACTGCCGTTCAGCGACCTTGTTTACAAGGCGCAGGAGATTCATCGCGCGAATTTCAAGCCCAACGCGGTTCAGTTATCGACGCTGCTCTCGGTAAAGACCGGCGGTTGTCCCGAAGACTGCGGTTATTGCCCGCAGGCCTCCCGGTATCACACCGGAGTGGATAACGAGGCGTTGATGAACGTTGACGAGGTGGTTGCCGCAGCCAGGGCGGCGAAGGAAGTCGGCGCCACGCGTTTCTGCATGGGCGCAGCCTGGCGGGGACCGAAGCAGCGCGACCTCGCCAAGGTGGTGGAAATGATCAGCGCGGTGAAGTCTCTCGGGCTGGAAACCTGCGCAACACTGGGGATGCTCAAGGAGGG
>LJTS01000082.1 GCA_001304425.1 Betaproteobacteria bacterium SG8_40 | reverse complement strand
CAGTGCTGCCTGATTCACGAATCGTGTGGTGCCCATGGCGCGGATTGAACGCGCGGCCTCTCCCTTACCAAGGGAGTGCTCTACCACTGAGCTACATGGGCGGCGTCAGTATTGAACGCGAAACCTGGAGCGGGTGAAGGGAATCGAACCCTCGTCGTAAGCTTGGAAGGCTTCTGCTCTACCATTGAGCTACACCCGCCTAGAGAAATCCGGGCTTTCCCTTGACCCAAATCATTCGACGCGCCGAGGCCGCCCGCAAAGCCCATCGAAACCCACTGCCCCCGAAACCTTAACTACCTGATTTGTTTGGTGGAGGGGGAAGGATTCGAACCTTCGAAGGCTGAGCCAACAGATTTACAGTCTGCCCCCTTTGACCGCTCGGGAACCCCTCCGAACGAAGGCGCGGATTATGGATAATTAGCTGCACTGTGTCAAACGCTTGCGTGCGTTATCAAGCCCCTGTCCGAACCAGGCCGCAATCTACAGGGCAGGGTTGGGATAACGCTGGTGGATCGCGTCGATTTCGTCCAGAACCGGGCCGGCGAGTTCAAGGTCAGCCGCATCGATATTTTCCCTTAACTGCTCCAGGGTCGTGGCGCCGATAATCGTGCTGGCGACAAACCAGCGGCTGCGGACAAAAGCCAGCGCCATCGCGGCCGGGCTCAACCCGTTGCGGCGGGCCAGTTCGGCATAGGCCGCGGCTGCCGGCGCCACGTTCGGCTTGTCGTACCGCTGTCCAAACGGAGGAAACAGGGTCAGTCGTGCCCCTTCCGGCCTGGCGCCTTCCAGATACTTGCCCGTCAGATGGCCAAATCCGAGTGGACTGTAGGGAATTAGCGGGATACCCTCCCGGCGGGTAACTTCGGAAAGACCCGGCTCGTAGCTGCGATTGAGCAGGCTATAGGCGTTCTGGATGGAGGCCGCCACTGGCAGGCCCCGCTCTCGCGCTATACGCAGGAATTCCATTACGCCCCACGGACTTTCATTACTGAGGCCAATGTAGCGAACCTTGCCCGCCTTCACGACCGAGTCCATTGCCTCGAGCTGCTCCTCGATCGCAACCGCCGTCCGCTCTTTTTCCGGCTCATAGAAAGCCTGGCCGAAGTTGGGTAAATACCTGTCGGGCCAGTGAATCTGGTACAGGTCGACGTAATCGGTCTGCAACCGCTGCAGGCTGCCGTTCAACGCCGCCTCCACGCTTTCCCGGTCAATCGCCTTGGGACCACCGCGCACCCAGGCAAAGCCACGGCCAGGCGCCGTGATCTTGGTCGCAACAACGACCTTGTCGCGCGCCTGCTTGCTGAGCCAGCTGCCAACATAGAGTTCCGTTCGGCCCTGGGTTTCGGCACGCGGCGGCACCGGGTACATCTCGGCGGCGTCGATGAAATTTACGCCCCGGGAAAGTGCGTAGTCGAGTTGCTCGTGCGCCTCCCGTTCGGTGTTCTGCTCGCCAAACGTCATTGTCCCAAGGCAGATTTCGGAAACGCTGAGTCCGCCGTTGCCTAGCAAGTTGTACTTCATCACTCTCCCCGGTATCCGTGAAAAATATCCGCCCGGCCGCGTCCGGATTCCCGCCTGCATTCAAGCCGGCTAACGATTCTCGCGTCAACGGCATCGAGGGTTCTTCGGCTCTAGCGCTATCATGCACGTGCAGCGGTTGCCCCATGCTGATATCCCGAAAGCAGCACCGGAGTGTATCGGATCGCAACAGCACGCGCGAACCGCCTGGCGCAGGCGGCGCGACTGCGGACGCTGCGGGCGGCATCGCGGATAGGGAATAATGCCGGCCAGCCGAGCCATAGAAAATCGAACCGAGGAACCCCATGAAAATTGCCGCGATCGAGACCATAGAAGTACGTATCCCCTACACAGCCGGAAATGCTTCCCAGACCAGCGCATGGGGCGGCAAGGAGTGGCTGACCGCCGACGCCTTGCTGGTCAAGGTCTCAACGGACACCGGCATCGTCGGCTGGGGAGAAGCCTTCGGTTACAACGTAATTCCCGCGACCAGGGTGGTGATCGACCAGTTGCTGGCGCCCATTTGCATCGGTGCGGATGCAAGCGACATCGCAGCGCTGATGCGGGACCTGCAGCGCAAGTTCCATATTTTCGGCCGCGGCGGGCCGGTGACGTACGCAATGTCCGGCATCGACATCGCCCTGTGGGACATTGCGGGAAAGGCGAAAGGCCAGCCGCTGCACCAGTTGATAGGCGCCAACCGGTCAACCGGCAAGACGCGGCCCGATCAGGTCGATACCTATGCCAGCCTGGTCCGCTACAGCGAGCCGGATCAGGTCGCGGCAAACGTCGCGCGCGCCTGCGCACTCGGCTTCGGGAGCATCAAGCTCCACGAGATCACCGCTCCAGCCGTTGCCGCTGCCAGACAGGCAGCAGGACCCGACGTGGCCATCATGCTCGACGTCAACTGCCCGTGGACGCTGAACGAAGCGCTCGACATGGCCGGGCAATTGCGGCCATACAATCTTGCCTGGCTCGAGGAGCCAGTGTGGCCGCCCGAGGACCACGCTTCACTGGCCATCATCCGCAAGCGCGGCGGCATACCGGTCGCGGCCGGAGAAAATGCTGCAACCTTGCAGCAGTTTCGCCATTTGCTGGAAGCCGGGGCGCTGGACGTCGTGCAGCCAAGCCCGGCGAAATCCGGCGGTGTCAGCGGGTTGTGCGACGTGTTTGCGCTTGGAAACGAATTCGGAGTGCGCGTCGTGCCGCACAGTTTCTACGAAGGGCCGGGCTTGCTCAGCGCCATCCAGGCCTGCGCCGCACTGTCATCCGACCCGCTGGTTGAATGGCGTTTCTTCGACACGGAGGCACGTTTGTATGGCGAGCAGATCGTGCCTTCCGGCGGCAAGCTGAGAGTGCCCGATGGTCCAGGCCTCGGATGCGACCCGGACCCTGAAATCATCGGCCGCTACCGGACCGACTGAGACATTTCGCGCAGGGGCACCGCAAGCAGCGCCCGACGACGGCCGCTCACGGACGGCACTGGCGCGGCTACGGCCCGCGAGGCTGATGCGAATCAACAGCTAGTGCCGCAACGCGACGATAAACTCGATTTCAACCGCAGCACCGCGCGGCAATTCGGCAACACCCACCGCGCTGCGCGCGTGACGGCCTTTGTTCCCGAAGATTTCTCCGAGCAACTTTGAGGCGGCGTCGATCACTTTTGGTTGCGCGTTGAAACCCGGTGCCGAGGCGACGAATCCGGTGACCTTGAGCACCTGTTCGACAGCGTCGAGATTGCCGAGCTGCGCCTTGAGCGCAGAAAGAGCGTAAATGGTGCAAAGGCGTGCCGCTTCCTGCGCTTTCTCCAGACTGCATCCGTCGCCCACCTTTCCTTCAATCACCCGCTCCGCATCCAGCCAGGGCAACTGGCCGCTGACATAGGCGAGGTCGCCGTGCACGGCGACAGCTACATATTCGAACGCCGGCTTCTTCGCGACCGGCAACTTGATCCCAAGCTCTGCAAGCCGCTCATCAATGGCAGGCATTCGCGAACCTCCTCCTCTGTCCAGAATCTGCAAACATCATCCGCCTCGCGCCCGATATCCGGCAACCCTCGCCGTCATTGCGGGTGCGGTGCGCGTTCCAAGTCAGCGGTGAGACCGAGCGCTTCGGCCATCACGTGAAAAATATAGTGCTGCTCCTGCACGCCACGGAACAGGTGCGCCATCGGACCGCCGGCATAGATGGCAACGTCCTCCCCGCCGTGGGTTTCGTCATGTAAAGGCACCAACGCCTCCTGGTGGAAACCCTCGTCAGTGGTATCGACCGATGACAGATTGGCCCGGCCGGCGTTGATCGGCTCCCGGTAACTGGTGTCTCCGCCCACATCGAGCTGCTGGAACCCGCGACCGTTCGCGTACGATAGCGTCGTATAAGGTTTTCCGTCCGCCGCCAAAGCCGGCTCGGTCTCGCCTGGCATGACGACCTTTCCGAGTATCGGGTTGCCCCGCTGCGGGTAACCCGCCATCGTGAACACGTGGCTGTGGTCGGCAGTGACAACAATCAGGGTCTCGCGCAAATCGACCAGTTGCAGCGCCGTGCGTATCGCATCGGAGAACGCGATTGTGTCCGTCAGCGCACGGTAGGCGTTGCCTGCGTGATGCGCATGATCGATACGGCCCGCTTCGACATGCAGAAAAAAACCTTCGGGATTCTTCGACAGCAGCGCAATCGCTTTTTCCGTCATTTCCGACAACGACGGTTCGGTCGGCTCACCGTCAATACGGTCGGCCTCGTATTGCATGTGAGATGACTCGAACAAGCCGAGCAGGTGATCGGTTTTCGCCTCGTCCACTTGGCGGAACTGCTCCAGATTCCAGACATAACGCGCATTCGGGTACTTCTCGACCCATTCGCGAGTCAGGTCTCGCCGGTCCTTGCGCCTGCCTTTCCGTCCCTCGCCGTCGGTTACAGACTCCGGCAGGAAGGCGCGCCGCCCGCCGCCCATCGCGACCTCGAGGCCATCGCCGAACGGAAACTCCAGCAGCTGCCTGGCGATATCCGGTACATCGGTACCGAACGGTTGGTCGGCGTCGGACTCCCAGTCACGCTCCGACGTATGGGCATAGCAGGCGGCGGGCGTCGCATGGGTCAGCCGCGCCGTCGAAACAACCCCGGTCGACATCCCCCGCATTTCCGCCAGTTCCAGCAGGTTTGTCAGCCGATGCTCGTTGACGACCGGCCAGCGAACGTCCTTTCGGCGAACCGCTTCGCTCACGCCGAAGATACCGTCATTGGTTTTGACTCCCGTCATCATGGCGTTCATGGTCGGGGCCGAGTCCGGCGTTTGCTGGTTGGCGCTGTAGGTCTTCGACAACGCGAGGTAGGGAAGCCGCTCGAAAGCGAGCTGATTCTCTTCCCCCGATCCGCCTTTCAATTGCCCCTCGAGTATGCGCGCCGCGGTAACCGTCGACACTCCCATCCCGTCACCAACAAACAGGATTACATTGCGGGCGCGCCCTTCGATGGGCTGCAGGCGTTTGGCTTCTCGCAGCGCCGCCTGGCCATCGCCAAACCAGTCTCGCGCCACGCACTGCGACGACGTACAGGCAAAACACAGTGCCACGATAGTGAGCCAGAAAACGCGCGCAGTCTTGATCATCGAAGTAATTGCCTTGGGTCTGGGAAAAACCGGCGAACCCTGCAGCCGGCCTGGATACGCATATATATTGTGCAAGCAAGGAAGAAACAGGCGATGCGCTGCTTACTCGAACACATGCACGTTCGTACTGTGCCGATTGATAAACGTCCAATCATAGCTAACGCCGAGGCCGGGAGCCCCGGGAACAGGGAAACATCCCTCAGAGTCAACAGCATCCAGTTCGTCGCTGTAGCCACAGGTATAGACAGGCGGCATGGCGTTGCCGCACCGGGGACCTACCAGCGCAACCTCGTAAAAATTGGTGTTGCGAATCGCCGCCATGCAGTGCCGATGCGCCGGACCCGATGCGTGTATTTCGACGTCGAGCCCGAAACTTTCCGCCAGATGGGCAATCTTCATCGTTCCGGTAATGCCCAGGTCATATTCGGGGTCGGCGCGGACAAAGTCCGTTGCCTCGGCGACGATGAAGTCGGCTTTCGGTTCGACGCCGCGCACATGTTCGGTCTGCAACAAGGGCGTCTTGATGAACTGGCGCAGCTTGCGGTGCGCGAACTGGGACCAGCCGGCGTCACGAAACGGGTCTTCGTACCAGAAGAAGCCAGCCTCGTCGCAGGCGCGCCCGACGGCGAGCGCATCAGCGAACGTACGCAGTTCGCACGCCGGATCGAGCATCAGGCTCATCCGGCCGCCGAATGCCTTGCCAAGCGAAAGAACCGTCGCCACTTCTTCGGACACATTGCCGTCACCCCAGCCATGCACCTTGAATGCGCGATAACCCATTTCATGGCACCGGCCGGCAAAATCGACGTATGCCTGCGGCGACGACAGGCCGCCGTTGCGGTCGCCATGATAGGTAGAGGCGTACGCGGGCAAACGCGTGCGGTAACCGCCAAGCAGACGTGACACCGGCGCATTGAAGTGCTTGCCCGCCCAGTCCCACAACGCGATGTCGATGCACCCGAAACCCATATGATCGTATTGCCGATGCGCCCTTTTGAAATCGTCGTAAATCTTTTCACGCTGGTGTGCGTCGCGGCCGAGAAGCTGCGGCGCCAGAGCCAGCGTCTGTCCCAGGGCCATCGGCGTGCCACCCCATAAGGTGACGTACTCGCCCCGCCCGCCGTCGTCGGTGCGCACGACCACCGCATACTTGGAGAGCATGAGCGAATTTCCTGGCTGGTAGACAATATTGAAGCCGCCGGCATCCCACCCCAGGTCGGTCAACGGAAACGCAAATTCGTGTACTTCGACACGGTCGATGTTGCTCATCTGCTGAGGTCCCAATCAGTTGAATTCGACACTTTGTTACTGCCACGGACGCAGCCGGTGGTTGACGCCGGCGGCAATGCTCCTGTAAACCGGTTGATCACATTCACAGGGCTGCGCCCGGGAAGTTCATCCGCACGAAATCGGCGGACGGATGATCCCGTGCGTGCCTTCGATCATCCCGGAGGTAGTTTAGGTGTCGGCCGATCCCAGGGTCAATTCCGATGAAGTTGCCGGCATGGCCGGCAATTCCGATCAGGAGGCCGCGGAACCGCGGCGCTGGTGGTTACGCCGTCCGGCCTTCGGCATAGTCGCATCGATGTTCCTTGGCGTCGCGGCGTTCCTTGTGACATCGAGCATCGGCAGACCAGGCCCGGATCCCGGCGCGGCTTTTACCAACCTCGTCGTACTCCCGATCGCGCTATTGCTGCCCGCCATTGCGCTTGGCGCCGCAATGGTCGCCTGGCATGCCTTCGGCCAGACACACGGAAGGCTGCGGCTGCTGCTGATGGTCCCGACGGCGATTGCCATCATCCTGAATGCCATCGCCATCGCGGCATTCGCCCGCTGGGTGGTGCGGGTATTGCAGCCCTGAGGACGGTTGTACGTCGGTGAACCAGCATCTGCGGCAAACGGCCGGTGGTGCTATATTGCTGTTTCAAATAAGACATTATCGATATGCGCGTCGAACTAAACTACGGCAAGGGGCTGCTGCCAGTCGAGCTTGATGACAGCTGGGATGTGTCGGTCATCCGCAAACCCGAAATGCCGGTCCTGCCCGATGCCGCCCGGGCAGTTGAACTGGCCTTGTCCGACCCGGTTAAATGCGCCCCCCTGACCGAACAGGCACGCGGCCGGACGAGCGCCTGTGTGCTCGTGTGTGACATCACCCGCCCGGTTCCAAACTCATTGCTGTTGCCCCCTGTCCTGCGCCAGCTCGTCGAGGCGGGCATACCGAAAGAGTCGATCTGCATCCTGATCGCAACCGGCCTGCACCGACCGAACGAAGGCGAGGAACTTGCCGAACTGATTGGCGACCGATGGGTATTGGACAATTTTCGTGTCGAGAACCATTTCGCGCGCAACGATGCCGACCACGTCGATCTCGGGACGACATCGAAAGGCACCCGGATCAAGCTCGACCGCCGCTTCGTCGATGCCGATATAAAGATCGTCACCGGGCTGGTGGAGCCGCATTTCATGGCGGGCTACTCCGGCGGACGCAAGGTCATTGCTCCGGGGGTTGCGCACAAGGACACCATCACCACCTTCCACAATGCGCGCTTCATGTCCCATCCGAAGGCCGACAGCTGCGTGCTCGATGGCAATCCCTTGCACGAGGAACAACTCGAGATCGTGCGCATGCTCGGTGACGTAATGGCCGTCAACACCGTACTGGACGAGCATCGGCGGCTGTCGTTTGTCAATTTCGGCGAAGTCATCAGCAGCCATCTCGAAGCCGTACGTTTCGCGCAACGGTACACGGTAGTGCCCGTCACGCGCCGCTTCAAAACTGTATTGACCAGCGCAGCCGGGTACCCGCTCGACCAGACCTACTACCAGACAGTGAAAGGAATGGTCGTGCCAACCGACATTCTCGAGCCAGGAGGCAACCTGATCATTGCCTCGGAATGCACCGAAGGGATCGGCTCGAGAGAGTATGCGGATGCGCAGCAGCGGCTTATCGAAAAGGGAGTTGATGGTTTTTTCGAGGATATCAGCGCCAAGGATTTCGCCGACATCGATGAATGGCAGACCCAGATGCAGCTAAAGCCGATGCGCGCCGGCTCGGTTCATCTTTACAGCACCGGTCTGTCGGATGCCGACAAGCGCAAGACCGGCGTCAGCGTGGCCGATTCGCTGGTTGACACGGTGCGACGCTGCGTTGAAGCGGGAAAGGCGCGGGACGGCGACACCGGCATCGCGGTCATCCCGGAAGGGCCTTATGTCGTGCCGGCGTACATGCCGGCAGCGTGAACAGTCAAGCGGGAATAACCCGGGGAGTTTGAAGAATGATCAAGGACAGAATTGACGTAAACATTGCCGGCGGGCTCGACGTGCCGATGCCCAAAATGGTTACGGTTCATCAGAAATTCGATGCCCCGAAAGTGGCTGATATCCCGGGCCTGATCGAGAGCGAGTTTTCCAAAGACGAAATCCGGTCGACAGTGAAACCGGGGCAGGTAATCGCCGTCGGTTGCGGCAGTCGCGGTATCGCCAACATCGCAGTCATTGCCAAGTCGGTCATCGACGGGCTTGTCTCCCTCGGCGCCAAGCCGTTCATCTTTCCCTGCATGGGAAGCCACGGCGCGGCGAGCGCCGAAGGCCAGAAGCAGGTGCTGGCGGGCTACGGAATTTCGGAAGAGACCATGGGCGTGCAGGTGCGCGCGACCATGGACACGACCATTGTCGGCCATCTCGACGACGGCACCCCGGTGCACATGGACGCGAACGCGGCCCAGGCCGAAGGCATCGTCGTCATCAACCGCATCAAGCCGCACACGGCGTTTCGCGGCGCCACCGAGAGCGGGCTGACAAAAATGCTCGCCATCGGCATCGGCAAGATCAATGGCGCTACGACCTATCACCAACACGGCATGGACATGTTTCCAACGCTGTTACCCAAGGTCCGCGACGTCAACATCAAGGCCCGTAACGTGCTGTTCGGCGTCGGCATCGTGGAAAATGCTTACGACGAGACGGCCGCGATCGAATTGATACCCGCCGGACAGATCGGAATGCGTGAGCCCGCACTGCAGGAGATGGCCAAGCGCAACATGCCGCGCCTGCAATTCTCCGAGATTGATGTGCTGGTCATCGAGGAGATGGGAAAGAATATCAGTGGTGCCGGATTCGACCCGAACATCACCGGCCGCAATCGCCGTGCAACCAACTGGAAAAGCGACCTTCTGGTGAAAAAGATAGTGGTGTTAGGGCTCACTCCGGAGAGCCACGGAAATGCCACCGGGATTGGCGGCGCCGATGTCACGACCATGCGCCTCTACCAGGACATGGATGTTGGCGCAACCTACGCCAACGTAATCACGTCAATGAACCTGGATGGCGCGGCGATTCCCCTGATCATGAACACTGACCGTGAGGCGATCGCACTGGCTGTAAAGACGGTCGTGCGCGTCAAGCCACGCGAGTGCAGAGTCGTGCGAATTCGCAACACCTTGCAGCTGGCCGAGATCGAAGTGTCCGAACCAATGCTTGCCGAAGTTAAAGGCAAGCCGGATTGCTTTCGGATCGTGTCGCCGGCCAGGTCCTTTGCGTTTGATGACAACGGAAGGCTTGCGCCGCTGGCTCACGGGGCACATCTGGAAGCGGTAGCCGGCTGAGTACGCC